>SFBL01000108.1 GCA_007095785.1 Microcystis aeruginosa Ma_SC_T_19800800_S464 | reverse complement strand
TTTCCAATGGTGGTTCATCACTCCATAAATCTGTGGGGGGACAGGCAACTTCTGGGATAATGTCTAGGGCTGTCATGACTTTTTCCCGGTATTTTAGGATTGATTAATTGTAGCTTTTTCTCACAATTGCAGAGATAAGGCGGGGCGGGATTTTAACCTAACTTAATCCTACACCCTTGACCGATCGCCTTCGGCACTTTATCCTAGCGCCATCGGCAAATATGTTAAAACTTCTATACAATAGCCCCAATAAGCCCGATAACAACGATGACTGAAACCCTAATTCAACCTGCAACCCTAGTAGAACTCTTACGTTACCGCGCCACGACACAACCGGATGGCCATGCCTACACTTTTCTCATTGATGGTAAAAAAGAAACCCCACCTTTAACCTACAGTGAACTCGATCGCCAAGCAAGAGCAATCGCCGCCTATTTGCAAAAATACCAGGCCCAAGGAGAACGGGCCCTCTTACTCTATCCTCAAAGTTTAGAAGTAGTGGCCGCTTTTTGTGGTTGTCTCTACGCGGGAGTGATTGCCATTCCCGTCCCCCCACCGGAATCGGGACGACTTAAGCGCACTTTGCCCCGTTTACGGGCAATTGTTAAGGATGCTAATGCCACCTTTGCCCTAGTTACCGAAAGTATTTTGACTCTTATTGAAGGTGTTAAGGAAGAATTCCCAGAATTCGACCAAATGAAATGGATTACCACCGAAAGTATTGATATTTCCCTGGCGGACCAATGGCAAGATCCCCAGGTGGATAAATCGGCGCTTGCTTATCTGCAATATACCTCCGGTTCGACTAATATCCCCAAAGGGGTGATGTTAAGTCATTTTAACCTGATGCACCATTGCGGTTACTTGCAAAAAGCTTGTGGTTACGAACCGGATAGCGTTACCCTCACTTGGATGCCCTATTTCCACGATTACGGGTTAGTCGAAGGTATCACCGTCCCCCTCTACAACGGTACACCCTGCTATCTCATGTCTCCCTTTGCTTTTATTAAACGTCCGATGCAGTGGTTAAAAAATATTACTAAGTACAAAGTTACTCATAGTCAGGCCCCCAACTTCGCCTATGATCTTTGTACTCGTAGGATTAAAGCTGCCGATTTAGCGGAATTAGACCTGAGCAGTTGGCAGGCCGCAGGAAATGCCGCCGAACCGATTAACCCAAAGGTTATGACCAAATTTGTCGATACTTTTGCAGATTACGGCTTTTCTTGGTCAACTTTCGCCCCTGCCTACGGATTAGCTGAATATACCCTCTTGATTTCTAATAAACCCAAGGGAACCACCCCAATTATCACCGCTTTGGATACAACCGCCTACGAACGCGGTAAAATTGTCCCTGTTAGTTCCGATCGAACCACTGGAGTTAGATACGTCCCCAGTTGTGGTCGTCGCGTCTGTGATACCCGTATAGCTATCGTTAATCCCGATACTTTCACCCTTTGTGCAGCCGATGAAGTGGGCGAAATTTGGGCCAGTGACCCCAGTATGGCCGCTGGATATTGGCAACGGGAAGACGCAACCAAAGAAACTTTTCAAGCTTATCTTGCTGATACGGGAGAAGGACCGTTTTTACGCACCGGAGATTTAGGTTTTCTTCTCGATGGGGAATTGTATATCACGGGACGGATTAAGGATTTAATTATTGTCCGTGGCAGTAATCATTATCCCCAAGATTTAGAATGGTCAGTACAGCATCTTAATGAGGTTTTTCGTCCCGATTATGGTGCGGCTTTTTCCATTGAAGATAACGGGGAAGAACAGTTAGTGATTGTCCAAGAATTAGAACGTCGCAGCGGGGCATTAGATACGGCCAAATTAATTGCCGATATCCGTCAAGAAATCGCCGAAGAACACGAAATTATGACCCATGCCATTGTTTTGGCCAAATCGGGGACAATTCTTAAAACTGCCAGTGGCAAAATTCAACGTCGCGCTATTAAACAGAATTTTCTCAATGGTAATATGAGTGTTATCGATGCTTGGTCAGAAAATCCTCAGTTAGTTAGTAAATTCGATCGCTCTAATTCTGAAACAGAAGCATAGTTTTTCGGGTGGGCAATGCTCACCCCATCGAGGATAACTAATCGTGTTAGGATTAGGTTAGGGATTAAAGGTAAGGAGAAAGCGATGTTAACTCAACTGATGGTCAAGCCCTCTTCTTGGATTGAAAAAGGAATTAAGCTATCGCCAGTAAGGGAAAATTATCTTTTTAAATTCACCGAGGAATTGCAGTGTCGATTAGAGGAACTACGGGAACTAGAAAAAAATTCCCAACTTAATTCTCAAGAAACCGCAGAATTAGCCGGTATTTTAGAGTTAAACGAGATTTTCACGCTCTTAAATGCGCGAATAGTTGCTGAATCTAAATGATTAGTATCACAACTCGATTACAAGTCCGAGCAAGAGCCAACTATCTGTGTGAATACTGTCATTCTCCAGAAGAAATTAGTGCCGCATTATTTGAAGTAGATCACATTCAGCCCAAATCTTTAGGAGGCAAAGATGAATTAGCAAACTTAGCTTTAGCTTGCCAAAGATGTAACAGATATCGCTACAATTTTATCAAGGCAATTGATCCGAAAACAGAACAAGAAGTAGAAATATTCAATCCGCGCCAACAGCATTGGCAAGAACATTTTATCTGGACACCAGATGCTTTAAAAATAGTGGGACTTACTCCCATCGCTAGGGCAACTATTGAACGTTTGGACTTAAATGATGACAATCACAATGAAGGTTTTATCGTTAAAGTTCGTCGATTATGAATCCAGGGAGGTTGGCATCCACCCAGCACCGATAAAAAACAGGAATAATAGCTTATTGTTATCTAGGTAAATGAGCTTCAATTAAGTTTTTTTTCCAGAGGTCAAAATGATTGTTACTCAACAGGAATTATATAGATTTCCAGAATATTTAAATTATCAGTACTCCACGGATATAATACTAAATCCCCAATTTTTTTTGAACAGTGAGTGGAATTAAACATAAGATGAACGTAGCGACTGTCTTGATGGTCAAGGGGTAATTCAAAAAAACTCAAGCAGTTGCCGTAAAACTCAAAATCTCAAGCCGGAAAAAAGCGCAGGAAAAACTAAGCATCTCAGGCTAAACCAAAGCAAGCGTAACCCTTGATCAGAGATAACAAGGAGTGTGAATCTCTAGGGACAAGGTGGTAAATTGTCTGTTGCTGCCAAGGCTGATTTTGGCGAACCATTGCATTAAGAATGACTAAGATTTACCGTGGGATTTACCAGGGGTTACTTTAGCCGAACACCTGCTCAAATCAGTTCAAGCTTTAGGCGTATCAGAGCAGGGTTTCCAAGCTATTGTTTGCGCCGACTGTGAACTCTAAATCTTCCCAAAAAAGGGGATAAATTGCGAACTTATGCCCTCCACTTCATACATAGAGGACATTATCAAAGGATCAAGCATTACTCCCACTCCTGTAAGTCTCTGAGCCAATTTTGCAGCAAGCTAGTTAATTGAGTACGGCGAGTTTCAAAATTGCCAGCAATTGAGAGCAAGCTAACTCCCACCAGCAATCCGATAATCCATTTAAGCAGGGGATAAAGGGTAATCAAAATTACCAACTGATAGAAAGCATTAGCCACAAAAGTAAAAGTGCCAAGATAGAGGAAGGCGCGAATTCGTAAGGCTAATCCGGCAAAAATTGCCACTAAACTGAGGATGCCAGGCAGGATTCCCGTCTGATGATGAAACCAGAGAGCCGCACTAGCAATAATGCCTGTTCCCAAGAGGCGGAGCAGGTGGCGCAAGGATTTGCCTTGCCTCCCCTGACAGGTAGGTTCTATCCAGACAAGACAGAGGAGAGACAGTCCGACAAGACTGCTGTAGGCGAAGGGAGTTGCCAGAGAGAAAGCCGCCAGCCAAAGGGCGATCGCCCAATTCACTAACAAGAGGGTAAGATAGCGCCACCGGGGTTGCTGCCGCAGCCAAGCCAGCCAAGCATAGAATCCAGCCACCACCAGCAAACTTAGGGGATTGAGCTTGTCTAAACTGCCCCCAAGGGCGAGTCCTGGAAGAACAAGAGCGAGGAATTGCCAAGGACGAGGCGGCCAGCCCCAAAGCCGCCAAGGGAGCAGATAGGTGAAAACAGCCACCCCAGAGGCGATTACTCCCCACCAAGGAGCTAGGTAGTTAAAGAAAAATTCGATTGGAGGGATGGTACTGGCAGCATAAGCACCAATCCCAGCCCCTTCTAGAATGCCCAGGTAGACCCATATTTCAGCGATAGTTTGGTCAGGATGGTTGCGCCCTTGCCAGATGGCATAGCGAGTCAAAAATATACCGGCTGCCAATCCCAGCAGTTGATTGACTGCAACGGGATAGAATAAAGCTCCTAGTAACAGGCAACTGCCCAAAGCCCAGTGCAGGTGGGCAACCCACTTCAATTCTGCGGCCGTCAGGTGCAAGTAACCAGTCAACCAAGGAGACAGCAACCGATAGCCGTAGACAAAGCTGGCGGCAAGGGCTGCCATTGCCAAAAATCGATCGCCTCTGGACAGGCCGGCAATTTGAGCGAACAATAGCTCGTAGGCTGAGATGGATATTCCGGCAATTCCCAGGTACAACAAGGGCTTCCCTGCCGGGGAGCGCCGCCCAACCCCGATGGCAATCAGTACCAGTCCCAAAGAACTCAAGCCAGTCCAACTACTGAAAAATCCCCAACGCAGAGCGGCTCCTAATGCCCCATAGAGCAAGGGCAGGATATTCCAACTACTGAGCATTTCCTGCCTCTGAGAATACCGGTGCCACCAGTCTCCCAGCAATTGAGTAAGCAATCCCAAGAGAATATTGGCGATCGCTAGGGCAATTAAAGACTGCTTAGTTAGGTTGAGAACTTCGATGGTGAACAGTTCCAAGCTCCAGCCTACCCCGTAGATGCCCCAGTTACTCGGCTCGAGGTAGCTTCGATAGGCGATCGCCCCTAAAGTCAGGGCAGCCGCTAGGACAGAGAGGTTCGAGGCAGCCATCCAATCCCAGTAAACGGCTAGAGAATGGAGAGTCAGGGCGACTAACTCCAGACCACAGAGGGCAATTGCCCAACCATCGCAGGCGCGGGCATAGAGGAGAGCAAGTGCAGAAGTCCGCTGGCTCAACCAATCGCGCAACAGCCAGAGGGGGATAAGGGCGATTGCCCCCGCCAACAGCCAGGCTAATCCAGAGACAGACAATCTCTCTAGTAAGGTAGCGCTCAACCCCAAGGACAAGCCGACCGTGATGGCAGCCGCTGCTAATTTTTGTAGGCGATGAGTCTGAAAGAACATCAAACCAGTGGCGATCACCAAGGTGACGAGACGAGTTTCTTCCCCTACCCAGGTGGGAATTTGGGCAACTAGCAGGACTGAGATGCTCAACCAAATGACTAGGTTAGGTTGGCGCGAGGGTTGCCAACTGCGATAAGCTGTCGCCCCCATCAGCAGCCAAGTGGCGATCGCTTCTTTACCGTCTGGAGAATTAAAGACATTGCCAGAAAGATTCAATAAAGTCAGGAGCGAGAGGCAAGTTGCCCAACCATCGCTAACCTGGGCATAAATTCTCGCCAAATTATTCGGTAATGCCCTTAAGCATTGGCGGAGAATCCACAAGCTTGTCGCAGTAATTACCCCTGCCAACAGCCAGCTTGCTTCTTGCCGCAATGCCCAACCAAAACTGCTATCCCACAAACACAATGCCAGCCAACTCAAGCCAAAACCCACTGTAATCGCTGCTGCTGCTATCTGCTCTAAGTTACGGCTATTGACGAACATCAATCCTGTAGCCATCCCTAAGCCAATTGAGGCAATTCCTGGTTCCAACCCTTGGGAGAGGAGGGCTGTTAAGGTAAGCAACTGCCACAGGGCTAAAGCTTCTATACTCAACCAACTGGCAACTTCCCGCCGAGCCAGATTCCAAGTTCCCACCCCAGTCAGGGCTAGGGGAGCCAAACCCCAGACTAAGCCCCACTCTAGCCCCATAAGCGGGCGCTCCAACACAGAGGTCAACTGGGCGAAAACTGCCCCCTGATTGAGGACAAACAAGCCATAGGATAGCCCAGCCAAGATTAGTCCCAGCTGCCAAGTTGTGTGGTGTAGGAGATGGAGCAAGGAAGTAGGAGGAAAGGGCTGTTTCACGCTGAATGCCAATTCCAGCACCGCCAGCATGATTAAAATCACGCCCCAAACTGCCCAACTCAGCCTTGGCCATCCCCAGTCAATCGCCAAAATTAGGGTGAGCAAGCCAGCTAGGTGAGTGAGATAGGCAAGGGAGAGAAAACGGCGGGAAATCTCTTGAAGGGAAGCTAGTTTGACTTGCCGTTGGCTGAAAATTACTAACGCCAGGGTTGAAGCTGCCAAGTTGAGCGTCCTCAAGGCAGGATTGACTAAGGAGCAAAAGGTCAAGGTTGTTCCCCAGAACAAGGCTATCGAGCCGGTAAAAGAGGCTAATTCCCGCTTGCCCAATTGGGAGAACCAATCTCTCAGGAAGAGGATTAAGACTAGGTAAGGAAAGAGAACTAAGCTTAGTAACGCCCAAGGGGTAGCTTCAGCGCCAGTTAAACCAGTCCCCAAGGCGATTGCCCCTTGCCTGAAAGTATCTGGAAGCAAGCGCCAAGCCAGCCACAACCCCTGTAACCCAATCAGCAAGGCTGCTGCCAAGTCGAACTTCCGCCAGGAGTAACCGATGCGTCGGGCAAAAAACAGGAGTGATAAACCACTCACTGCTAGGGCTTGCCAGGGTGTTTCACCCACCGACAGTAACCAACCTAGCAGCAGCAAGCTACCGCCGATACGCTGCCACAAGGAAACAGATTGTCTGGTCTGCCAACTGGCTAACCAGCCGCAAATCCCCACAGCCAGCCCCAATTGGCTAATCTCCACCTGAGCGATAAAAATTGCCCGCACCAACAGGATAACTAGCCCATAGACGACAATTGCCTCATTTAAGCTAAAAGGGGCTAATCTTGCTCTCCTTGATGCTCCTTCTTGTCTAGCCGCTTCAGGAACACGGGAAAGGGAGATCAAAGTTGTTCCCACCACGCCCAAGTAAGTTGCCAGCAAGGGAAAACCCCCAATTGCCCATCCCCAATGCAGATAGCTCAATCCCAAGTGATTCGGCAGACTTTGAGAAAATCCTGCTGGGCCAGTTCCCTCGTACCTCCCCCGGAATAGTTGAACTGTTACGGCGGTAAGGGAAAGGGCAGCCACTACCACAATCAACCAGTCTAGAGGGTTGCGCCACAAGCCCAAGCTATCCATGGCCAGAAAATTCATCGGCACTAGCAACAGGGTAACGAGGCGCAAAGCTTGACTGGTCAGGCGCAGGCCCGACTGTTGGCTACTCCAAAAACTGGCTCCCCAAAAAGCTAAAGTATAAAGCCACAAAACCCCATACTGTCCGGCGGTTGAGAATTTTTCCCAAAAGTTGGCGGCGAGGACACCAGAGGAGATGACCACCATGAAGACCCCCAACAGCAGCAGCCAGAGGACGCTCAATTCTGCCATCAGAGACTGTAACATTTGTCCAAACTGGCTGGGAGTTTCCTGCCTTCGAGGAGATGTTGGCGGCTGTGGCGGGATTCTACGGGGAGCTTCTGGCCGTCGAGAAGGTAGCGCGGGTGGGGGAGTCTGCTGGGAGGAGATGGGGTCTGGCAGCGGCTCTCTGGTAGGGGCAGTTGTCAGTATAGGCATGACACAGGAGAGGTTTTCCCGACACAGTTGCTTGACTTGAGATTCCTCAACTAATCCTAATTGGAGCCATTGTTCTAAACCTTGTAGTAGAGAGGGATGGGAAGCTCTCACTCTTATAACAACCCGGATTTGAGAAGCAGTCAGCCAGCCTCGCTGCTGCCATTGCGCCAAACCTTCTAAAAAGTTAGATATAGGGATGCTGGTGGTTATTGTCAGAGCGAGGGTTTCTTGAACTGAATTTTCTCTCGCATTTATTGCTAATTCTAGTCTTTTGTCGGCAATCAACTCTAATTCTAGCCATTGATTGAGAGCTAGTAAAAGTTCGGCTGGCGAGTTGGGATTGACGATTTCTATTGGGATGATTCGATTCTCTTGAAAGGACATAAGTAGTCGGACAAAAGTAAGGTTACATTTCTTAAGAAATTAATCTCATCTAAGCTGTCTTGAAAAAACGAATAATCTCTCGTACATGATTGAGAAATTGACTGTCTTCTGTCAGTTGTGCGATCGCATTTTGTGCTTCCTGAGATAAGGCTTCATGTTCAACCTGATTTTTAGCCTGTAATTGTTCTAGTAAGGCTTTCAGACGGGCTAATTCTTGGCGAGTTATTTTGACTTCTTGTTGCTGTATAGCTGCCCAAGAGTTGGGATTTTCTCTATCGAGTTTTTCCATGATTATTGCCACATTAGCATCTAAATTAGAGACGCGATTGCGCAACTCTACTACATCCTCTCTGGGATACTTAATCTGTTGTCGAATCATTGACAAACGCACGGCTAAATATTGATAAGCCCGAATTGCCGGACGTAAAGCTGTCAATAATAAAGTTGCGCCAGAACTCACATATCCTACTGCACTAATTCCCGTTGATGCTAAGGTATAAAGTCCAATTCCTGACAGCAAATGTAAGGCGATTGCGAGCCGAATTGACCAACGCGCTACTGTCTTAACATAATTAACTTGTTTCTGATCTACGGGAATATTTTTTTCTTGAGAAATTGCTGCTTCTGCGATGACTTCCTCGGCATCAAAATAAATGTTCCAAGGAACAGTCACAATCACTAACAACCACCAAAAACTGGCGATCCCAATCAACCAATCGATTAAATTTCCTGACGGGATTTGCCACCATCGTAAAACCACAAAAGCTAGTAATACTAAGGCTCCAAAAATTATACAAAATCCGATAAATCCTAGATAGCTTAAAAACATCTTAGTCACCTCTTCTTTATTTCTCTTTCTTTGATGTTAGAAAAAGATTGATCAAGTTTCACTAGCGGTTGTGACACTTTGTGAATTTACCCATAAAATGGCACAATTGTGAACCATAACTTGGCTGTTTGACAACGAGTATAGTGTAGCGACTGTTTTGATTGTCAAGGGGTAATTCAAAAAAACTCAAGCAGTTGCCGTAAAACTCAAAATCTCAAGCCAGAAAAAAGCGCAGCAAAAACTAAGTCGCTCAGGTTAACCCAAAGCAAGCGCAACCCTTGATCAGAGATAACAAAAAGTGTGAATCTCTAGGAACAAGGTGGTAAA
>SFBL01000107.1 GCA_007095785.1 Microcystis aeruginosa Ma_SC_T_19800800_S464 | reverse complement strand
CGCACGGAATATAATGTTTCGTGCTTTGCAGGCAACAGCCGTCATCTTTCGGGATGATGCCGTACTTTTTCAAGGTTTGGGTAGCGATACTCAGCTTTGCTTAGGTTGAATGTTGCACATACTAAAAAATTAACAAAAACCTTATGGAGCTTCTCAGAAAAAATTGAAAAAAGGCTACTGGGTACATTTTTCGCTTGAAAATGTCTGTACCGTTGACTCTATCTGGAGTGGAGCGATTCTGTAAAGTTCGCTGTATAGCGATCGCTAACTTGATTGTAACAGATAGTGTCATCAATCTCTAGAGTCAGCGATTCCCTCTGTAGCCATGTTTAGATAGCTAGTACATTTACACTAGAGAAGTTCGGTTATATCAAAGAATTTTAGTTATCTTTTGACAAAAATGGGTCTTCGGTTTTTGTTGGCGATTTTTGTCAATTGTTTTTGATCTAGAGCGAACTCATCAATTAAGTCTCTTGCCAGATAAGGATTTAGTCAATTTATGCCCCCCTATCGAACCATACCAAGTAACGAAGAACCACAAAAATTAGATAAATTGGCTTTTTTATCTAAAAACTCTAGTAATTCAGCTAGAGTTTTTTGAGGATTTTTATATTTCTTGACTTGCCTATTTAGACTGAATTTAATTTCTTCGGGATATTCATGGAACAAATTACTTAAAAAAGTATCAGGAGATTGAGCCTTTATACCCCAAGTTTCTAAAGCTGACAGTGAAAAGTCGGTAATATTATTAGTTAAAATTAGATTAGCTTTAGCCATAACAGCAGTTGCTAAAACATGACGGTCTTTTAAGTCGTTTGTCATTAACTCAATTAAACCAGATGGCACTTCAACCATGGCTTCGGGAAAAGCTGCATTGTCTCCACTAAATTAAGGGCTTTTATTGAAGTTATATTATATCGATTAATCAGATTGCGGGTTGTTTCTTCTAAAATTAATTTCGACCAGTAAGGCGAGTATAAACCTTGCCAAGCAATTGATAATAAAGTATCGCGTAAATACTGAGGAATAAGAACACAAGCATCTAAAACAACCCTAGGCTCTGCTGTCATCTAGGTTTAATTTCTCATCTTTTCTGTATAGTCCTTCCGCTTCAGTCATGGCTACAAGGTTATTTAAAATTTGTTCTCTTTCTTGATATTTTTTCTCTTTATATATTAGCAAATCTTCTCGTTTTATTCGTCGATCACTGCCTACATTAGTCGATAAAATTTGCCCCTGTTCTAGTAATTTTATTAGATAAGAGTTAGAAACATTTAACAAATTAGCCGCTTTTTCTATAGTTAAATCCTGAGGGGTAACATTTAACTGAATTACCTGTCCCGATGCTAAGGCAGCTACACTGTAACGAAGTACCATTAAAACCGATTCGGGAATATAGACATTTTCTCCCTGTTCAGTGACGAGTCTCGTCGGTATTTCTTTATTAAGCAGCTGATTTAATTGGGTTATTTGTTCAGTTTCTTCGGGTTCGACAAGAAAATGAGTTGGGTCAAAATTAAAATATTTACTCATATCAGAGAATGACTCCACGCATTTATATTATTTCACCTCATTTTAACATACCAATCTGACAGGGGGACAAGAACCATGAAATCGATACATCATAAGCTTTATAGAGCTTTTGATCGAATAAGTTTTCCGCACTGGCTCCCATTTATCGATAAAATTCCTAGTAAGCTCGCTCCCATCCCTGATTCTTTCGTTAGCTTTTTGCTGGTCATCGATCTATTTTTGGCGAGAGAAGCTAGAAGCTTGTGTGGTCAAAGCTTCTAGCTTGCTTGTCTGGCAATTGGTTTAGTCCAAAAGGAAGTCGTAATAGCTATAAAATTAAAGCTTATGTAATTCCCAAAATTTAGTCTTTATAATTGCCTTTTAACAAATAGATGAGGGAAATCCATGGTTAACCTTTTAACTTATATATAGCGGTTCTCACATCTGTGTGGCACACTTTAACCTTTGCTGATTAAGCTTTTCAGGATTGAGAATGTACCTCTTGTTAACAGGAAACGCTATAGTCATTTCAATTAAGATTGAGAATATCAATCCCAGAGTTCATAAGGGTTTTGTCGGTCTAGAGTGTATCAGATTTATCTGAAATGACTATAGCGTTTATGCTATCATATCCTTGACCCTTCTGAACCGTTATAAAAGCTATGACCTCTCTTAAAAAGATAGTAAATTTACTTAACTGTTTTCTTTGTTTAAATTTATTAAATTTAATTGCTTACAAGCCAATGTTAGGACAATTATTCATTGCCAGTCCTATTTTGAAGAATAGTGATGATAAGCAAATCTTAGAAGAACCTAAATTAGTGTTAACTAGAAAAAAAAAATATGCAGAATATGAAGGTCAGCTTGTCGCACCGGGACATGGTAATCTAAATTATAAAATTATTCGCATAGATACAACTGATTTCATTACAGGGGGAACTTTAAGAATAGATATTCAGGTTGGCTCTGGTCAAAGTAAAGCCTCTTTTGATTTATTTGCAGAGGATGCAGTTATTCCTATTGCGGGCAGACCAGAACAGAGTTTAGCTGGTGCTTATGATATTTCACCTGATTCGGGGACATCTCTTCTGGCAATTGGTTTAGTCCAAAAGGAAGTCGTAATAGCTATAAAATTAAAGCTTATGTAATTCCCAAAATTTAGTCTTTATAATTGCCTTTTAACAAATAGATGAGGGAAATCCATGGTCAACCTTTTAACTTATAGTATAGCTAGTGTTTTTGTATTGCATGAGTAAGTCGGTTATACACTGCCTGTAAGAATTGCGATAATACCAAGAATTGTATGGCTAAGGGTAATACTATAAAAATTCTTAAAGCGATTATAGTGATATGCCCAATATAAACCGATAATTAAACTTAATAAGACTGTTAGCAGGTCTTGATAAATGCTATGAGCAAAACTATAAAGAATAGCAGTGATGATAATGATAGAACCTTGATTAAGTTGAATTTGAGCAAGTCGGTTAAAAAGGTAGGAACGGTATAAAAATTCCTGTAGCGGCGATGAAAGGGAAATATAAAATACATAGAAGTACCAGGGAATACCAGTATTATCAATTCGCATTCCATGATTAAGATAAAAGGCAATCATTAAAACGGAAGATATTATGGTTACGGGTAAAATATCTTTAATCGCTGGTAATAAATTTTGATGATTAAAGCCTAAATCTGCTAGAGAAATCTCGTTGAGCAGTGCTAAACCGATAATCAATGCTCCTGTAATGGCTAATACTAAAAAGCGATCGCTAAACGGAATAACCTTTATTAGAAGTAAAACAACAGGTAGAATATAGAGAAAAGTGATCACTACAGAAGTTGTTATTTGTGATGATGATAAGAGTTTCATGAGCGTAAGAAATTAATAAGTTTTTTAAAGCCTACAAGTTTTTTTTCTAATTGTTTCCCTTCAATCAAGAAAATGATAATAGGATATATGACCAGCATTAGAAAGAAAAAACCCCCTGTCCAAGTAACAAAGAGACTTTTACTAGCAAGACCGAAGGATTGGTTTATTTTTGACAAAATGAATTGATTTATTGAAATTGAGAAAACGAAAATGGCAATAAAAAGAAAAGCTAAACTTGCTTTATGATTCCATATTTTAATTCTAGGATTTTTGATTATAAAAACAATAGTCATTAATAGAAGAAAAGCAATAAATAAATAAACAAAAATTCTGAGATTGGTTTCTAAGTTATCTGTTTGAAATAATAAACTTTTAACTTGTTTGGTATAATAATTATCAAAAGGGATCCAGAGAAGCAATCCGATATCACACAACAAAATATATTTGAGATACTTATCAATGTTAAATACAGAGTTGTCATTAAAAATATTTTCCGACAAAAAAGCTGTCAATTCAAAAGCACAGAAAAAAATTGCCCAGTAATTGAACAAATAAAAAAAGCGACTTATAGAGTAATGCTTTGACCAAAGTTGATGACTATGGGCAATACTCAAAAAAATTCCATTAGCTTCATTATTTTTTTCAGGAGGCTGAATAATTCCCTTAATAAAAGCTTCGATATATTGTTTATCAAGATTAACTTTCTCTTTTAAATTAATTTCATTTAACCATTGAGGAGGAAGTTGATACTTATTAATATTTTTACTGATTAGAATTGCATTTAATTCCTGTATTTCAAGAATAATACTGCTATCGGGTTTAATTTCAAATAAGAATAACGGATCAGAATTTAATTCTGTAAAAATAGCAATTATAGATGCAAATGCAATAAGAGTAGTAACCATCAAAATTATTCCTGTTTTTTTTAGTATTAAGCTAAAGGCTCGATAAAGAGAGAATAGTGACAAAGGCAGAAATAGTGAAGGATAAACAATGATATGAGGATAAAGCTGTGCATAAAACCGCAAAGTATTAAGACTGCCAAATTCTCCTAAAATACTTAACGGTAATCCAATCGCTATAACGACTAAAAAAAACAATAAAATTAATTCACATTTGGGACCCAAGCGACGTTCTATAAACAAACTATCCCAAGTTAACTCAGGGGCCTCTGGGTTAGCGACAATAACAGGTAGCCAACTTTTTCCCGATGGTTTAAATCCCTGATCATATTCCGATAATAGTTGTTCACGAGCATAACGCATCGAGGCAAATATAGATTTTTCCTTTTCAACAAAAGCCTTTAGCAAATGAGTAAGTAATGTACCTGCAAAGGAAGAATCTACTCTTTCCCGCATTACGATACAGTAAGGGAGATTTAGAGAAGTTAGTTGATTGGCTAATCCTAAACCGTCACAGGAGTTAAAAATTGCCAGTTGTAGTTTATCATTAATCAATTTTTGCATCCATTTGGTTAATTCATTAATCTCAATTTCTTTTGTTTGAAGTTTTTGATTATTATCTAGCCAACTAATTTGCAGCCAGCCAATTCTACCGTCTGGATTACTGTGACTATGACCTGCAAAAAAGAAGATATGCCAACCTGCTGGTTCTTCTAGAGCTTCAATTAAATCCGAGTAATTCGGCTGATAAAGTGTCTGAATAAAAGCACCATATTTTTTTAATCGATCGAGAGATTCTTTTTCTTGCTTATATTCATTATTTTCATCTAATTCGTTATCTGCGAAAATAGCTAAAATCCGAACTCTTGTATCTAAGCGGTTAATGGTTTGTTTTTGTTCGGGACGTGCGAAATCCGTTGCGCTCACAGATAACTCTGTATTTTTGTGCAGACGAAATAAAGGCTGCAAAAATTCCCACTCTTGCCAAGGAAATCCTCTTAATATTCGATCTTCAGTTTGTATAAAAAGTTGAATTTCTTCTTGTGAATTTGCGTATTTTTCTAAGGTGTTTTGAATTTTTGAGTCAACTTCACCCTTTTCGTTAATCCAACTTTGAGTATCTGTTAACCATTGATTCATTTCTGTTTTTAAATTTTCAGCCAGTTTCTGTAAACTAATATTACCATCGGTACTTGATAGTTGCTCAGACAGAGATTTTATTTCAGGTCGTCGGGGAGAGTCTGGAATGATGTAATTTTTCCAGATATTAAATGTCTGACTAAGTTGCTCTGGCATAATTGAAAGATAGGAGCTTCTTTCTTCCAAACGGCCTTTAGAGTCAGAGATAGTCAAAGTGACGGGTAGAACTGCCATTCGGTTTGGCAATTGAAGACAGGAACCAATTTTAAAATAAATTTTTTTTGACATAGCAATCTCTTTTCTATCCTGGAAAGCTTTCTACTATTGTAATTTCATTGAGAGTAAAACTAATTTTAAAAGAATCATTGGTTTTACAAACAAAGCTATGTCCTATCGTAAGATCAAGAATATTAGTTTGTCCATTTGTTTTTTGAGAGGGAAAAAATTCTCCTTCTTCATCGAAGACAGAAACAATCAGATTCTCAGGCAAATAACCTTTACCGTTGTGAGGTCTAACTTTCAAATATATGCGAATTTCTTTTTTATTAATTTCGTCAATCGTCAAAATTAATTCGATCAGATGTTGGTCTAATTCAATTACTTTTTTTCGACTAATTGAGTTCCCAAGCGTTGCCGTTTTAAATCCTTGATTTTCAAGACAATTTTGCCAGAAACTCAATAGGGAAACTATCTCACTTTTTATAGATTCAATAGCGGTTGATGTTTCTATAACAGCAGATTCTTGAATCGTTATTGTATTTTTTGATATATCTAAAATTTTAGCATTTGATTTAGGTTCTTCTAACACTATAATTTTTTTTAGACTAAAGGCTTCTAATTCTAAAATAGAAATACCGAGTGCTTTTTCTAATTCTCCAGACTCAAATAGTTCGCATAACCGATCAAGTATTTGATAGTTACCCTTCAGTTGAATTATAGTATTTTGATTTTGTGCGTCAGCCTGATTGGTCATGATTTGCTCCTTAATTTTACTTGTTGAATGTTTTTGAATCTAATGATTTTCAGAAATTATTTATAGCGTTTCTGATTCACAAGAGGTACATTCCCGATCCTAAACAGCTTAATCAGCAAACGTTTAAGTGTGCCGCACAGATGCGAGAACCGCTATATTACTGAGCTTTGGAAAAATAATCGTAATCAATTTAACTAAGAGATCAGGTTCTTCGTTACTTGGTATGGTTCGATAGGGGGACATAAATCGACTAAATCCTTATCTGGCAAGAGACTTAATTGATTAGTTCGCTCTAGATCAAAAACAATTGACAAAAATCGCTAAATGCCTTTCTATATAAGGGTTCCATCCCTTATAACCCCAGTCTATTGCATAACACAAACCGAAGAGCCAGAGATCATTATCTTACCCTATTATTTCTATATCTTCCTCCCTAATATCAATTTTAAGAAGCCTGAATACTTCAACTATTCTAGAACGATTGATTGGGTTTTCATCTGTCTTACTCAGCTTAATATTAATACCGATTTCTTCATTTGTAACTGAGGTGTAGGTATTTTTTCTATAATTCCAAGTGTAGGCTGAGTTAACATGATGCTCAAGGTAAATAGGAACTCGCGCCCAATCACCTATTTGTTTGCCGGAAGCCAGAAAACTAATCCGTTTGTAAATACTTTTAGACAGGTCTCCTTTAATATTAGTTAAATGTAAATAGCTTTCTATCTGTTTTACATCATAGCCTTGTAATAGTAAACATAACCAACATTTTTCCTTTGCTTTTAGTGTTTTATTTCCTCTTTGAGCGGACTTCCATGCTTCCTTAGGAACCTTATCGATAGATTCATAGTCATCTTGAAGAATAAGTACACATTTCAGATCCTCAAATAATCTATCTAAATCCCAATTTTTTTTAGTCTGGGGGCAAATATTACAAAATCCCCCTCGGCAAAGGTCACATTTCTGCGTCTCCATTTGGCTCATAAGCTAATTAAGAATTTATCGCAAAGGTTCTCCTGAATATATGGTCAAAAACACACTTAGGTCTTTTAACAAGGCTTTAAGCATTAACGAACCATATTCTGCTATACATTTTCGCTCCTGAAGTCAGAAAAGTCATCACAGAATCAAATATAACATAACTTTTCTCTCTAAAATCTCCAACCTTGGTTGGCAAATACTTAGAGCAGCCGATATTAAAGTTTTATTAGATTCCTTAATCTAGCCAGAAAGTCTTGCACAACAGTAGCTTAGGAGATAAGATGGGTAGTTCAACACAGACTCTTCTCGTTGGTGGTAGCGTTGTTGCGATTACTGTCATCGCTTCGACTTTTGCCATCAACAAAGCTCAAGAAACCTTAGCCCATCGCCATGAATCTTTTGAAAAGGGACAAATGGCTTATCAATCCGTTAATTGTCCAGAGGCAACAGCTTATTTTACTCGGGTAGAGGAAACAGCCTCGTTTCCTTTCAATAATTTTGATGGTCTAACAGACCTCGCTCAACGAAAGATGGCAACTTGTTCTTCGTTTCTGACCGCCAACCAGCAAGCAAAACAGGCAGAGCAACAGAAAAATTTATCAAAAGCCTTGTTTAGCCGGTATCTTTTTAATGAGCAACATGATAAAGATGAGTTGACGCAAGCAATGAATCGCTCAATCACTGGGTTATTTTCAACCTACGGTGTGGCCAAATTGGCCGGGAGCGAATCTTGTGACGGCTTGGACAAATTAATAAATGGTGGAGCAATACCTAATATTCAGGTAAATTTACCTTACTTTCATGATTCTTGTGCAAAATTCTACGATAAACAAGGTCAATCTCCACAAGCACTAGCCCAACGTCGCCGTTTCCTTGCTGTTGCACCGAGGCATCCTTTATCTCGAAATGTCCAGATAGCGGTGGTCAAGAACTCGAACATTTGTTCTCAGGCTTCAACATTTCAAGATATTCCTAATATTGCGAAATTGTCAGCTTTGATGCCTGTAGCTTACATAAATTGTTCACAGGCTTACTACAACACAATTTCTTATCCTGAATCTAAGGCATTTCTCCAGACTTTACGACAGAATTATCCCAAACATTCTTTTGCAAAAGTCGCCAATAACTGGCTTTTCTCAATTAACCAAGAAATTAAAATGGTTAAGTCCGAAATTTACCAGTCTGGCGAAACCATCAAAGCTAAACTCGCATTATGTACAACTACAGGGGTTGTTGGTTTTGGCTGGGTAATTGATATTTTAGAGTTTACCACTGGAAGGAGCTGCGGTCTCGAAGAACGCCTTGAGGATTGGGAGCGTTACGGTGGCTTGATTCCTTGGTTTGGTGAAGCAAAAGGACTTGGTAAGGGAAAAAGGGTGTACGATTTCATTCAGGTTGCCTCCCGTTGGCAAGGTATTGACAAAACGCAATCCGCCGCACAGGATGACCAATCTCTCGCTGAATTGCTTAAGGACAAACAAATGATCCTATTATTTGCTCACCATAATCCCAAACTTGCTAAATTGGTAGTACCTCGACTTAATCAGACTGTTGATACTAGCAAAAACCCTCTGTTTTTAGAGTATCTTAAGTAAACTCTCTCTTTTTTTCTCTGAGCTATGCTATCTACAAAATTGACTAGCCCTTTATTCGCTACTTTTTTCTTTTCGGTTTCTATGATCTCAAAATTATACAGTGCATTCAATGTGCGATTGCCCTGTTCAAGAGCCGCTTTTGCCACTTATGCCCCAGCAGTATTTATTCCAATACTTTTGCTGACTTTCGCTTGGTCTCCTTGGGATGGATGGCGATTGCTCGGTGCAGTATTAGTCATTGTTTTCTTAGTTCTCCTTACAGTCGCTCGCTTACAACTGGGGAACTCGTTTTCTGTGACTGCTCAGGCTAGAAAACTTGTTACTACAGGGGTTTATTCACGAGTTCGCCATCCCATTTATGTATTTTCCTCTGTAATTGTCTTAGGTTTCGCTTTCTACTTTAAAATTTCTTGGATTGCTTTCCTTTTAATGATCATTCTGCCCGTGCAGTTTTTTCGAGCTTGTCAGGAAGAAAAAGTTTTAATCAGGGCTTTTGGCGAAGCCTATTTAAGCTATCGAAAGACAACTTGGTTCTAAGACCTTTTATCTCTTTCAATTAACCCAAAAACATAAATTTTGAAACAAAAAAAGGACGAAATATGTCACACTACTCTCCAAAGCCAGATCCTGAACAATATAAAGATCGCCAAGACTATCTTAGAGATAAACGAGAATGGGACAAACAAGAGCGACAAGCAGATCTCGAAATGAATGAAGGAGTTAAAGAACTTTCTAATAGTCCCGGGTTTCAGAAATTAAGTCTTTTTCTCGGTCATGTAGTTTTTTTTGCTATGCTTTCCGTACTTATATTTGACCAAGAGAGGAGAGCAGATTTTTTAGAAATGATCGCCGATCCAAACCCACTCTTTAGTATTGCAAAGGCAATGGGATTTATTTTGTTCTTGTATATCGTGTGTATAACAATTTCACCTTTTCTAGGTATTCTGGCTGTAATAAGCATAGGAGTTTTAGTTTTGGTGTTACCGTTTCTGTTATAGGAGAAAGCATTAAATGAAAATTTACGCGCAGCTTATCATTTTTCTTAGTTGTTTAGTTCTAACCGAGGCTAATGTTTTTACAATGCCTTCCTTTGCCAATAAATTGCCAGTTTCGGCTAAGTGTCAAGCTTCTTTAGATAGAACGGAAGCTAAATTAAAGAAAGTAAAAGCATGGAGTTGGCAACAAAATGCTAATGGTGGACAAACACCATCTGGATTTAGCATAGAGTCTTTGAACTCATCAAGTGAATCTATATATAATGGACAAAATAATCCTTGGAAAGCAACCAGAAATAAGATAGTACACATAATAGTCGGTGAACCAGGATTAAACAATGTTGGAAATTCCCCCAAATTTATGGAATCAATCAGTCAAGACATCATATTTTCTTGTTCGGATGTTGTATTGATTAAGTTTTGGCTAGGATATGAATGGGGAGCAGAAGTCGGTCTTCTTCAAGATGGAAATGTTAGAGTTTTTAAATGTTTGAGTGAGGATAATAGAAATTATGGTGAAGGTTTTCCTTGGGGATATGATGATTGTTGCTGCTAGTTATTAGACATCTCCAAAAATTATTACTAGCTCATAGCTTGCTTTTGGATTGTGTACTAACTAAACAGTTCGATAAGTCTTGATATTACCCTTAGATTCTTGTTGATTTAGATGGAAACAAAACGCGACAAGTGCAGTATGAATGATAATCTTTACAGAAGTCCCCGACAATTAAGTATGTTGAATAATTGTAAACTTTTGTCAAAAAATGCAGTCAGATCAAAGAATCGTCGCTAGACTTCCAGAAAGTTTCTGTTATTTCAGCCTATTGTCATAAATCTACTTCAAGCTTCTGGGTGTGATATACGAAAAATTCTGCGATCGCACCAAAACAGGCTGATATGCCGAAAGTTTTCACAGTTCGTTACTCAGACTTCAAAAAATTGCCGTTTATTAAGAGAGGAGCAAGTTAAATGCCGAGTAATTTTTTCAGTTTATTATTCGACCTTTCCTTTTCCAAATTTATTGGAATTAAAATTATTGGTTTAATTTACGGAGTAGGGGTAATTTTTATCTTCCTATTTTCTTTAGGATCTTTGATAGGTGGATTTCAAGCAGGTCAAGGTTTACTGGCTTTTCTCTTGTCTCCAGTTTCATTCCTATCACTCCTGATTAGCTTTCGCATTGTTTTAGAAGGATTTGTGGCCTCACTAAAAACTGCTGAAAATACTTCAGAGCTTGTTGAACACTTCAAACGGCTTCCGTAAGTCTGGAGTTTTTCATCACAAGCTTCTGAAAACAAGTTAAGGTCATGCCAAATAATTAACCCTTAAATGAACTACTCCACTATGCTACGCGATCGAGTAGAGTGGTTCATTTTTATTTATTTACACCATGCGTTGCTTCTGCTTCCATCTGGTGCTATGTAATTGTGATCACCATCACAGCTTTGTACACCATTAAAATTAGCACCTGTCACATCCGCCCCTGTAAAATTAGACTTACCTATAAAAGCATTTATCAAACTTGCTCCTTTTAAATTAGCATCCATTAATTGTGTCACCCACATACGAACGCTATTAAGTCTAGCATTTGATAAATTTGCTCCTATTAATTTGGTACCATTCAAGTTAGCTCCCGTCAAAATTGCGCCACTTAAATTGGCTTTGGTTAAATCAGAACCACCAAGACTAGCACCACTTAAATCAGCGCCTTGTAGGTTAGCCTGTCTTAGATTTAATCCACTCAAATCTGCACCGCTTAAATCACATCCTGGGCATTGTTTTGTTTGCTTAAATTTCTTCACATGATCGAGATTTTCAGCACCGATAGAACTTGCTAAACTCACAGAAGATAGAACGATTATTGAAAAAATGACAGTAAGTTTCATAACTATTTTACCTCAATTTTTTTTCAAACAAATTAAGAAGCAATTATAACATAGTATTTCCCCGATGCGGACGAAAAAGATGTATCCCTCAGTGCATTTTCTGGGAGCAATTTATTCTTCACTAACCCTATTGAGTCCAACGAAAGTACCTTTGCGATTTTCATCCCTAGGGAAATCGCAAAGGTTTTGAGTCATATGAAATAAAAGCCTTTTCTAGTAGGGCTTTTACCTATATTGAGCGAACCCTATCTTCTAACATTGGGATAAGATGGACATTCATAGACTGTTACTTCGTACATCTCCTTCGACTCACAGATGAGGCGATTACCCGGACAAACATACTTGGTTCTTGGTTCTTTATTCCTTTCTTCAACAATGGTTGTTGTTTCCACGTATGCCGTGAAGGTTCCCTCGTCAACTATTGTGTTTTTTTCCTTAATTTTATAATCGAAATCGTTTTCTCCCTGTCTGACGATTAGATATAGTCTATCGTGTCCTGGACCGATGGTTATCTCGGTAATTTCGGAGCCTCTGCCCCGGCTATAATCTCGATCGGTGAAGGGAAAAGGATCGCTGGCCACTCCCCTGCTAACATTTCTAACAATAACCCTTCTGTCCCGACTCGGAGGGAAGGCCGTGGAGGTAAAGCTTGCTTTTACTATACCTTTAGAAAACCCCGGGCATTCACCGGTGTATCGGTACATGGGAATCACCAATCTGTTGAGAGAGGGACTTCCTATTATTTCCAAACCAACTTCCGGCGATTCCGTTTGCTTATTCTGTTGTTGTTGGTTGCTGGTGATAATTGGCGGGTAAATATTAACGGCTTGGGTATTTGACGGCAGACAAGCTAGGCAGAAACTTAGGCTGAGAAATTTCAGAGGTGAAATGAAACCGTTATTCATCATAATTGGGGTTCAGATTCGCTTGAGATTATATTCTCTATAATACCTGAGTCTATGAAACTTAAAGCAGCGCATTTTTCCAATCGGTTAAGGAATGTTCCAAAGTCGGAAGCAGCAAGAAGTTTATAGGATGGCAAGTGACCTCTTTTAGCTTCAAGACTGTAGTTGGGGGGATCGGTCAATGGTCCTTCATAGCCACGCCGCCATCCCACCCTCTCTTCAAATTGCTTATAGTCATTTTTAACTCCTTTCCAGATTTCCCCCTGAACGCTAAAGCCAAAACGTCCATTGGAATATTGCACCCAAAGTCGATTAATAATCTTCAGGTCAGAACAGGACAGATTGTTGATGATGTTTCCATTAAAATAGGTTTGATCTGTACCTCGAAGCATTAGTTTTTTCGTTTCGGCTTCGGCCTGCTGCCAATTTTCTTGTTCGAGAAGACTGTGAAGTGTCTGAAAGAGAAGATTATCGGGCAGCGGGGTAGCTCGACAGTCGGTCACTACTTGGATATTTTGCCAGTTTGCATAAAGATTAATAGGAACGGATAAAAATTCTATAACTTGTATGTTAGGATCTCTTTTGCCACCTCCCCCATTGATTCCTACCAAACAGCCGTTTTCGTGTAATAGTGGACCGCCACTCATTCCGGGTAAAAGTTCGAGTTTATGGGCAATTTGATATCCCCCTGCGGCTTTTCTGTCAACACCAAGTACATTCCCAGGACCGAAAAATCGCGCACGTCGATCTCGGCTAGTTTGGCTGGGTACTGCCCAACCAAATACATAAACTTTACTTGAGCCAGATAGCTGTTCTGCATTACCTATTCTAACAGTTTCGTACTCTATTGTACTAAAAAACTTGAAAATTGCTAAATCAGCATTCGGATGAATTTTTACCGAGGAAATTTCACTTATATATTGTTGTCTGTCAGAAGTTTCAATGCGATATCCAGTAGAGTTGGGCATCGGTTCGGGAGTTAGCTTATTTTCTTGATCGCAGAATTTTGAATTGAGAAACACATGGCAGTTAGTCAGGACAGTATATAAGTATCCTTCCTGTCCTTTAAATATATATTTTTGTTTCTGAACAATTGCTCCAGTACCTGGATTATTACCGTCTATTCTAATTATTTTGACTGTAGTTTGTTTGGCGATTTCTTCAACTTCTCTTTGGGAGAGAGCTAATAAACTTTGCTGAGTTAATGAAACCGCTATTAATCCAACAATAAGTGAGCTTATTGGAGCTAATATTTTCATCTATTTATCAGATATTACTTTAATAATTTGTTCGCTGGGGATTGCCCAACTTGAGTTATTGATTAGAGTCTGCAAATCCGGCGATGGTTGAGAACCATCTTCATAATTATCGGAGTTTTCCCACAAAACCGGATGTCTGCCGCTGATGCCGACTAATTCTCCCTTTTGATTGAGTAATGGCCCTCCGCTCATTCCCTTTTCAAAGTCGCCATTATATCCGATTTGATATCCTCCTTCTAGCGGTTTTTCTAAGAATGCAACTATTTTACCCGGTGTAAAATCAAACTCGTCGTTTAAGCTTTGAGTGCTTTCTCTTGTCTCTTTTTGTTGTATTGACTTATTGGCTGGATAGGCAAATTGTGGTTGCAAATAAAAAGGGAAACCCGCCGCCAACACATATTCCCCTCTCTTTAGGTTAGCGGAAGAGCCCAGGCGAGAAGCCACATAAAAGCAGGGGGATTTAAATTGTAGTAGGGCTAGGTCATTCCGAGCAAAATTTTCAGTTTTTACCACTTCTGAAATATGAATTTTTCCGTCAAAAGTTTGAATACTGTAAGAAAAGTGATTATCTTTGAGAACATGGGCGTTGGTAATCACTTTATAATTGTTGTTTTGGGAGTAAACTATTACTCCAGAACCGATAAATTCTGATTCATATAATATTTTTACTGTGATAACTTTAATATTATTATATAAAGAATTGATCAGAATTGGTCGAGAAGATGGGCATCCCGACCGAATAATGTGAGGAGCAAAGTAGCCATTATCTGCATCAGTTACTAGCCTTAAGGCTGGACTACTGATGAGGAACATTATTAGTAAAAGTTGACATTGGGATTGGGTCACTGCCAAATTTACTCCTAGCGAGGCTCATTTTCTGAAGCTTCGATTATTTCTTCAAGATTGTTAATAAAAGTCTCGACATTAATATTAAGTTCTCCTTCGGAATCGTAGGAAAAAGGCTGCTCAGTAAATCTAAATTTTGAAGGATTGCCATAGCGATTCATATTAAATAGTTTTTGGGCAACTTCTTCAGAGTTTACTCCTGTTTTTAGAGTGAATAACACCTCGTTTTTAGCGCAACTTCCGCCCTTAACTTTAGGAACACAGACGACGGGATAGCCATTGACATTTGAAGCTTTTACATTAGTCAGCAGAGGAGCATATTGATTAAAGCGATCGGAAACCGTGATGCAGCGTTTCCTGTTGTCCCATCCTGACTCGGCAAAGTCGTTGGAAGTCCATTCAATTATCGCTATGTTTCTTTTAGGGCGTTTGACAAAGGTATTCCACTTTCCCTGAAGTTGGCCGCAGAAGAATAGTCCCTTTCCTGCGGACTTGCTAGGTTCTGGCACACTGAAAGTGGCCGCACCAGTTAAGAATAACATCGTCAGAATTTGGTATGGCTGTCGGTGTTTCATCCTCAATGACCTCTTTTCTTCGTTTTGCTTGCTAGTCTAACATAGGATTCATCCCAAATCAACTTTTAATAATACGATTAAATCCCGATCGAACTTTAAAAACCTGCGCCCCGCTTCCCACTTATTTATAGCTATCAGTCATCAGCCTTGAATACGTTGTTAAACAAGATGTAGTATGAAATCCGGTCAGGATAATCTTGACACCGATAGTTCAGAAACTCGGCCGCCAAACTTGGATTTTCTTTTCAAAATTGCTGGCAACGGTACGCCCATCTCCACTGAGGGCGATCATTCTAGGTGAATCGAAAGATTTGGGAGAGGAAGGGGAGTAGCTAAAAATCTCCTTTTTGGTGTTTAGGTTCCATAATCTAATGGTTTCATCGGAACTGCGGCCAGCAATTATCTTGCCATCTTCGCTGATAACTATCAAACAGATATCGGCGGATGACCCTGCTTGGAGAGGAGAATCTTTCCAATCGCTATCTTTCCAAATTCTGATATTTTCTTGGCAACTACTACTAGCGGCGGTGGTTCCATCGGCACTGACGGCAACCGAGGGGGCTGTCCATGGATTGATAGAGGGAAAAATGCGTGGTTCGTATGGGTTACTGCCTTGTTTTTGCCAAAAACTGATGTCACCGCCCGAATGTCCGCTGACGATAATTGATGCGTCTTGATTGATGGCAAGGGATACCACCTCTTTTTCCACCGGTAGCGTCTCGATTAAATTTCCCGTTGACAGATTCCAGAGTTTAACTGTTGCATCTTCTCCACCAGTAACCAATGTATTGCCATCGGAACTTAAGGCTAGGGCGATCAAACCTCGTTGGTTTGGCAAGGTAATACGTTCTTTCCCCGTTTTTAAATCCCAAACCTTGATTGTGCCATCTTCACTGCTGCTGGCTAATATCTGTTGATCATTACTTATAGCGATCTCTAAAATAGCTTTTCCGTGTCCTGCTATGGTTTTTTTTCGTTTTCCAGTTGCCACGTCCCACAGGTAGATGTTCCCTTTCTCATCCCCACCTAGCAAAGTTTGACCATCTTCGTTTAGTACAAAAGAATTAATCTGGCTCGACGGCTTAATCAAGGGAAGTTTTTCAACCGTTGGTTCATTTGGGAACAAGGAATCCAACCACGGTTTTATTATTGGATGGCCAAACCTAAAAGAAAGCCCACCAATTATAACAATAAAAATTACCCAGAACCAAGGTGGGAGAGGTCGAGGTGGGGAAGTAGTAGTAGAAGATTGGTTGACAGAAACAGTCGGTTGGGAAGAACCAGACAAGCTGGTTAACATTTCTTCAGCAGAGGTGAAGCGATCGCGGGGGTGGAAACGGACAGCGCGATCGATAACGGCGGCTAAATTCGAGGGTCGGTGGGGCGCATCTTGTCGCCAGAGGATTTCACCGGTTTTGGGGTGGCTAGTGAGATCTTGAGGAATTTTGCCCGTCAGCAGGAAAATTGCGGTTAGACCCAAGCTGTAGAGGTCGCTGGAGGGAACTGGACGGCCAGCTGCTTGTTCTGATGCCATGTAGCCAGGAGTTCCCAATGAGACTGTTGTAGTGCTGTTGATGTTGTTCACCTCTTTGACAATACCAAAATCAATGAGAACAGGTTTACCGTCGCTGGCCCGCAGGATGATATTGTCGGGTTTGATGTCCCGGTGGATGATCGGCGGGTTGCGGCTGTGGATGTGGTCGAGGACGGGTAGGAGTTCTCGCAAGATTTTTTCTACTTCCGCTTCCGAGAGGTTGCCTTCTTTTTGGTGTTTTTGGCTGAGGGTGATCCCTTCAATCCATTCTTGGACGAAGAAGAAATTTTCCCCTTCTGAGAAGTAGGCGTAAAGTTGAGGAATTTGTGGGTTATTTCGCCCTAATTCTTCTAAAATAGCAGCTTCTCGTTGGAAACGTTCTTGAAACCAACCGGGAGTTGGTTCTGCTTGAATGGCCTCATCCGTCGGCTTTAGTTGCTTGATTACACATTGGCGGCGGGAGGGCATACCAGTATCGATCGCGAGGAAAGTTTCGCCAAAACCGCCTCTACCTAGTGTTTTCAAGATTTCATAGCGATTGTTTAGCAAGCGATTGTTTAGCATTTGATAGCGACTGTCTAATAGGAATGCTGTCATTTTAAAATGGATAAACTTCGTGCGGGTGACTTTCTTTTCAACCCTAGCTGCCTAACATCACTAATAAAAAGCCGGCGATTAATCCACGAGTCGGGGAATTGACAGATCGCAATCCTTTATCCACATTTTTGTCCGAGAGGGTTCATAGAAAACCTGCCAAATTTTATATACCTGTGGATCGGTTGCTGTAATGCCAGTTAGCAAGACCACCTGATCGACGATTAGATAACTTCCTCTAGTTCCTTTCTGAGCATCATACACTCTACCGTCCGCTCGAATCCTATGATTTTGACAATTTCTCCCGCGACGGGGTTTGATAATGGCAACAACATTACGAAAATTGTTTTCTTGATGTCGGGACCAATTTTGAGCTTCTACGGGAAACCACACCCCGTTACCAATAGCGGGGACGAAACTCAGTACAGCAAGTAAAGAGGAAATTAATTTCATAGAGAGTAGAGTTTAAAGGAGTATTCTGTTTTCGTACATTAGCCGCTTTTAGAGGGGCTAAAACCTTTAATCTAGTGCTTTTTCCCTCATGGCATATTCTCTTGTAATGGCGATGATGGCCGATCTAAATGTACTATAGCGCTTTTCACGTTACTGAGGTATCGACAAGTTGGATATTCTGGTTTCTGTCTGGAATTAATTTCTAGCTTTCTTCAGCCATTCCTAATATTTCTTGATAAAGAATTGGGCTAATTCTTTTGCCTTGACTCAAAAACTGATCTAAAATGGGTTTAACTTCAATAATAATTCCTTTCTTCTTGGCAATTAATAAAAGTCCAATTTTCGTCCTAATTTTTCGTCTATTAAGACTCGATTCGCTTTTAATTCTTCTGCCAAGATAATTGTAGCCGCTTCACCTAAATCGAGTTTAAACTGAATTTGCAACTGTAATAATTGAGCGGGAGATTGAATGGTAAATACCTCAATCCACTGAGCAGTAGGAACAACCGCAGCAGCCCGATGATTTCCCGTGGTGACTTCATTATAAACTTCTTGGGGAATGATAATTTTACCAAAGAGTTTTTGGAGTAAGTTAAGTTGACCAACTTTAGCTAACTGACTTAACGGAGTGGTATTAGAGACAATAATCACGCAGGAGAATCTTCTAATAGTTGCAGGGTTTCTGTAATTTCTTGTTCTAACTCTTCTCGATTTTGGTCGGGGAAGATGGCAACCCCATATTGACCCATAAGTTCGAGAACTTCTAAACGAGAGACTCCCAATAACCTGCCGGCTATCCCACTACTAATTTCTCCATGTTTTAACAATGTCATGATATATGCTATCTTAGCCTGTTCTTCTGCTTGTGAATGGAGAGATTCCGAGATATTAATAGGCAAATCAAATCGTATTGTTATGGTCATACGCTGGGATTATGCAGAAGTTTTTGGCTCTTTTAACTGCTAGATAATAACATTTTACAGCAGATTTGCGCCCGTAGGTTGATTTGAGCTATCAGAGGGGTGTGGGGTGTGGGGTAGTGGAGCATTTGGCTGAAATTTCCCTAAACCCCTAAGTCCCTATCACCCTATCTCCCGACTTCTGAATTCTGTCTGTGCGAGAGATTAACTTGCTTGAGAGGAGACAAAACCCGATAACTCGCGAAAACGGATCTCATCGCGGTGGGGATCAGAGCGACTAACTTGCACTTGAAAGCGATCGCCTAAAGATACCGAGCGCTCAAAACGATGGGGTAATTCTAACCCCAATTCCTCCAATAAAATCAAGCCTAAATTTTCTTCTTCCCGCAGCCAGCGCAACACCAAAGCTTGCCAGACTTGATCTCCCTGTCGTCGCAAAAATTCCAAACTCCAATAACGATTAGTTTGTCGTTCCACCGAGGTGGCTTCCAGGGCCGAACTAGCGACACTATAGAGAATTTCCTGCATTCTATCCCGCGTAAAAGGCAGTTGATCGCCCCGGAGATGGGCTTTTAGTTGAAAATGGGTCAAAAGGTCAGTATAACGGCGAATTGGCGAAGTTACTTGGGAATAGGTATTCAATCCCAGACTAGCATGACGGTTAGGAATCGTCGTCATCTCACTGCGCGGCATACAGCGACGCAAGGCACAGGAACGCACTGGGCCTGCAGGTAGTAAAATTAACTCCTCATCGGGGGGTAATTCCGGTTGTGGTTGTCCGCGGAAAGGTACGGGTATCTCGTGTTCCTGACAGTAGCGACCGGCGATTTCTCCAGCTAAAATCATCATTTCCGCCACTAATTGCCGAGATGGGGAAACTTCCTGCAATTCTACGATAATTTCGTCGTTAGCCTTCACCTTAATGGATGATTCTGGCATTTGGATGTTAATCGATCCCTGAGATTTACGCCATGCGTGGCGTTGTTTGGCCCAACGGTTGAGAATCCTCACTTCCGGTTCATGCTGCAGGTCCAGATGTAACATTTCGTCCACATCTTCGTAGGTGAGGCGATAGGTAGGTTTAATTGTACTAGGATGGATACGATAATCGGCGATCGCCCCTGTTTCATCGAGGATTACCCCAAAACTCAAT
The DNA here is from genome assembly GCA_007095785.1 of Microcystis aeruginosa Ma_SC_T_19800800_S464. GTDB lineage: Bacteria > Cyanobacteriota > Cyanobacteriia > Cyanobacteriales > Microcystaceae > Microcystis > Microcystis aeruginosa_E. The sequence continues at coordinate 12,533 of SFBL01000107.1, read as the reverse complement.
GCGGGACAAAGTTTTCCCTGTACCAAACTCATCGGACCGGCGGCCAATTCTAGGGGAAACATGGGAACCATTCCCGTGGGAAGATAGAGACTGGTACTGCGACGACGCGCTTCTAGGTCTAATTCATCATCAGGAAGCACTAAACGGCTAGGATCGGCAATATGGATCCAGAGACGATGGCCACCATCCGCGAGCATTTCTACCGATAATCCGTCATCGATTTCCTCGGTACTTTCATCGTCGATGGTATAAATTTTTTGGTGGGTTAAATCGAGACGATTGTTGACATCCGCATCCGCAGGGGGATTGAGTAAATTAAGACGCGTCACATCAAGTACCTTTTTCGAGAATTGAACGGGGTAGGAACTGCGTCGCAGGAAAAGGTTTTCGTGACTACTCCACCATTTCAAATCGACTAACAATTCAAAAGCAGCCTCGGGGGTTTGGGAACGGCCCAGCAGCGAGAGTATGTCCATGGCTGCCGGATATTTTTGTTCGGGTTGGAGGATAAATTTTTCTAGAGATTCCAGACGAATTCGATCGCTTTCTGACCATTCTACCGTTTCAGAGGCCAGGGCCTGTTGGAGACGTTGGAGAAATTGGCCTTTTTCCCGTTGACGCTGTTGTTCCACCTCTAGCTGGTGTTTGATTTCCTCTACCTGATTTTCCGAGCGGGCTTCGTAACCATCCCCTTTATTTTTAAAATAAACTTTATCATCACTCAAGAGACAATGGGCCGCATAACAAAACTGGGGACCGCGATCGGAAAAGAGAATCTCGGCCATGGTTTCGGGGGTGACTAACTGATTTTCCCCGGCTAATAATTCCCAGGCCACTTCTAAACCACTAGGATCTAGATAGGGTTGGACTTCCTGGAGAAAATTGCCAATCTCTTTATAGTTGGACGGACCTGCTTTGACAATGTAATCGAAGCGTTGGGGACGCAGTTTATGCGGGTTTCCCCCTTGATCGATGACGATCCAATCTTTTTTACCTTCTGGGCGATCGATCACCCCTAAGCGCCTTTCTCCTTGCACCCGAAATTCTACCAGCGTTCCCTTTTCCACTGCTTCCCCTTACTAACTATCTATTTTGTCTATTTTCTATCATCCTCGATCGATTACTCGATCGGCAAGAGCAATCATCAATCCCCACCCACTAGATAGGTATAACGTCGCAAACTGCGTTCATAATCCTGTAGGAGTAATTGGGATTCTTCCACAGTCATGCGATTTTCCTGCAAAGCTTGTTCACAACGAAGACGTATTCTTTCTAACAGGTCTTCCGCAGAATATTGTACATAACTTAATACTTCCGTGATCGTATCTCCTTTGACTAGATACTCGATATCGTATCCCTTGGGACTCATCTGAATATGTACCACGTTAGTATCGCCAAAAAGATTATGTAAATTGCCCATAATCTCTTGATAAGCACCCACCAGAAACATTCCCAGATAATAGGGTTCTGGAGAATGTTTCCCGTTTTTGTACTCCAACGGATGCAATTCTAAAACTGATTTTACGTCCCCGCGCAAATCGATAAACTGGGCAATTTTCCCATCACTATCACAGGTTAAATCGGCGAGAATTCCTCTTTGAGTCGGTTCTCGATCGAGACGATGGATCGGCATAATTGGAAATAGTTGATCGATCGCCCAACTATCGGGAACTGACTGAAAAACCGAGAGATTGGCATAATAAATTGAGGCCATAATTTGCTCTAAGTCTTCCAAGTCATCGGGAACATAATCCTCTTGTCGGGCCACTTGCAGAATTTTGTGACAACAAGCCCAGTACAATTGTTCGGCTCTAGACCGTTCTTTGAGACTGAGATAACCGAAATTAAACAGACTAATCGCCTCCTCTTTGAACTGTCCCGCATCGTGATAAGCTTCCTGATAATTGCGCTCATCGATACCCGTGTAGGTTTCCCAGAGATTACGGAGGATGAGGTGTTCTTTCCCATTGCAGGGATCGGGAGGGTTTTGGGGAACCTCGCTACTTCCCAAGATATCAAAGACTAACACCGATTGATGAGAAGCGATCGCCCGGCCACTTTCACTGATGAGAATTGGGGGTGAAATCTGGGCATCTTCACAAGCTTCCTTGACCTCAGCCACGATATCATTAGCATAATTCTGCATATTGTAGTTTTTTGAGGCGTAGAAGTTAGTTTTTGAGCCATCGTAATCAACCCCTAAACCACCCCCCACATCGAGATAGGTCATATTTGCCCCTAATTTCGCTAATTCCACATAAATCTGACTAGCTTCGCGAATGGCATCCTTAATGACGCTAATAGCGGAGATTTGCGACCCGATATGATAGTGCAGCAGTTGCAGACAATCTAACATCCCCGCTTGTTCTAATTCCGTCACTACCGTTAAGATTTCCGGAACGGTTAAACCGAATTTGGCCCGGTCTCCCGTGGAACATCCCCAACGGCCCACCCCTTTTGTTCCCAGTTTCGCACGCACTCCCAAATGTGGGGCAATTCCTAACTGACGACTGACGCGCAGGGTTAAATATAATTCTTCCAATTGTTCGATGACAATCAAAGGCCGATGACCGAGACGAGTGGTCAAAAGAGCAGTTTCTAGGTATTCTTTGTCCTTATAGCCGTTACAAATTAGTAATGGTTGTGTTTTGTCATTTTTGCCGTTTAATGCAGGTTCTAGGGTCGCTAAAGCAATCATTAGCTCAGGTTTTGAACCAGCCTCCAACCCAAATTGATAGGGTTTGCCAAAACGCACTAAAGACTCGACGATGTGACGGTGTTGATTGCACTTGATCGGATAGACACCGCGATAGACATTGGGATAATTATAACGGGCGATCGCTCGGTTAAAACAGGCATTCAGGCGCTCGATCCGGTCTTCCAAAATATCACTAAACCGAATTAGCAGGGGTAAACCGATATTCCGCCGCTTAATCGCCGAAACTAACTCGTATAAGTCCAAAGAACCGCCCCTTTCTCCCTGGGGCGAAACGGTAATGTTTCCCGCGGCATTAATCGAGAAATAGGGTTCTCCCCAGCCTTGGATGCGATAGAGATTTTCGCTATCTTCGATCGACCAGTGTTTAACGGGGGCAACTTTTTCGAGGTTGTTACCGTCAGAAGGGGTCAGATCCAGTGAAGATAATTGCTTTTCTTGTTTCTTAAGTTGAGTTTTACCCGCCATTGTCTATCGATCGCTCCGTGTGAGACTCCGATCTTCTATCTTAAGTCAGACTTCCTGTCTGCGACCAAGATTCCGATCATGATAGAATTTACTCCCTAGGCTCGATCTCTAGGAATAGTCATCTATATAAATTCAAGGCTATGCAGTTATTAGACTCAAAAGGACGTTTATTCGGTAAATTTAGCTTGCTTGATATCGGAGCGGCCTTAGTAATTTTATTGACAATTATCGGTATTTTTGTCGTACCGGGGACAAGTGGTAAAAGTACGATCGCTCAAGTTACCAAAGAACCCATAGAAGTGGATGTTATTGTCCGGGGTTTAAGTGTTCTCAATCCCAACGCTTTGATTAATCAATTCAATACCGAGAAGAAAACTAATATTGTTATTCGTAATCAACCGGCCGGTCAAGTGGATATAAAAAATGTTAAAGCTTTATCGAGAAATGTCTTAGTTCCGCAGCCAGATGGTAGTGTGAAAGTCCTACCCGATCCCCGCACAGAAAACTATTCTCAAGATATGATTATGACTCTCAGTGGTCAAGCAGAAGTTACTGATACTGGTGCGGTTGTTGGCGGTCAAAAGGTGAAAATTGGCACTTTAATCGAGTTGGAAGGAGATAATTATAATTTCAACACCAGTGTTATCGATGTGCGTTTACCCAAACGGTCTTAAACAGTGATCAGTGAGCAGTAAACAGTCAAAAGACAGTAGGAAAGTTCCATGTAACACTGCTCACTTGAAAACTCAAATCTGATAACTGATAACTTACCCACTGATAACTGATAACTGATAACTGATAAGGGGATTAACCGCTATTTATACACCGCCTTTAGCTCGTTTGATCGAGCAGTTACAAAAATTACCAGGGGTCGGACCAAAAAGCGCCCAACGTCTGGCCTTGTATATTCTCAAACGACCGGAACAAGATGCGATCGAATTGGCCCAGGCGATCGTGGCAGCTAAAAAACAAGTAGGATTATGTCAGGTTTGTTTTCATCTTTCGGCCGAACCGATTTGTGAAATTTGCCGCAATCCTAACCGAGAAACGGGTACTATCTGTGTGGTGGCCGACTCCAGAGATGTGATTGCTTTGGAGAAAACAAGGGAATATTCGGGCAAATATCACGTTTTAGGGGGTGTTATCTCACCTATGGATGGGATTGGACCAGATCAATTAAATATACAGTCTTTAGTCACCAGAGTCAGCCAGAAAAAAATTCAGGAAGTTATCTTAGCTATCAGTCCCAGTGTCGAGGGGGAAACCACGACTTTGTATATCGGGGGTTTACTGAAACCCTTCACCAAAGTTACCCGGATCGCTTTCGGGTTGCCCATGGGCGGCGATCTGGAATACGCTGATGAAGTAACCTTAGCGAGAGCTTTAGAAGGTCGTCGGGAATTATAGAGCAGGGTGTGGGGTCTCTGGTTTTGAGCAGTTGACTTTTTGGCGAACAATCGAGCATTTGTATCCAGAGATACAGTTTTATACTGCCTCTTATGCTTAGTTGCAGAATTTGTAGCTGCAGAAATCTTTGGGGGGAATCACGAGCAACTGCACGGGAGCCAGAGAGAGCGCTGTTAAAGACCGTAAAGGCTGTTCTAGAATCGCCATTTCGCCGAAACAGTCGCCGTTTCCCCAGATTTACTAGGACGATTATTCGGCCCGACTACTCAACGGATTATTGAGATTGCCAGTGCCTGGACGTTTAACACTATGGGATTGTAGGAGTGAGATCGCCTGTTGATACTGGGGATCATCCTTAGTTCCCAGCAAAGAAGGATCATCGCGGAAGCGCAGCTGTTGTTCTTGGGTTAACTCGATCTGCACATCGGGTTTAATGCCTTTTTTGTAGATATTTTCGCCGTTGGGGGGATAATAACGGGCAATTGTCACCGCTAATCCAGAACCATCGGAGAGGGTGTGTACTGATTGGACGGTACTCTTGCCATAGGTCGATGTACCCACTAAAGTCGCCCGGCCATTTTCTTTCAGCGCCCCAGCGAGGATTTCGCTGGCACTCGCTGAACCTTTATTAACCAAGACCACTAGGGGTAAATCGGTAATAGCGGTGTTATTGGCGATAAATTGGCGATCTCCGCCCCGTCGATCGATGGTGCTAACGATTTTGCCTTGTTTCATCCACATGCGAGCGATATCGACACTAGCAAATAGTAACCCGCCGGGGTTGCCCCGGAGATCGAGAACATAGCCGGATACCTGTTGTTGACTTAATTCCTCGATCGCCTGTTTCATTTGTTCGGCTGCGTGGGAACTAAATTCATCCAGTTTGATATAACCAACTTTCACCCCAGCTTCCTGTTTAAGGGTATAGCTAACGGAGGGGATTTCGATATCTACCCGGGTCAAAGTCACTTCAAATACCCCTTGATCGGGACGGGCAAGCTGTAAACTAACGCTAGTACCCACTTCTCCCTGTAGTGCCTCCATTGCCTGTTCTAAGGTCATTAAAGCGGTGGGTTTGCCATTAATTCTGATCAGGCGATCGCCGCTTTTCACTCCCGCTTCCTTGGCGGGGGATTTTTTCACCGTATCGACAACGACCAGATCGCTAGTGCGTTTATCGAGAGCCAAACGTACCCCAATTCCCGATAATTCTCCGGAAGTTTGACTGGTGAGGACAGAAAATTCCCTAGGAGTTAAAAAACGGGTATAACTATCACCCAATTCCTTTAAAGCTTCGCGAATTGCTGTGTAAGCTTGTTGGGGATTAGTATAATTTCTGCTTAACAATTCTTGACGTTTTTTTTGCCAATCAATTTGATGAAAACTACGGTCTACAAATTCATTATTAACAATTTGCCAAACCTGGTCGATGACTGCTTTCGGGTTATCTTCTAAGGGTTTTTCCCCTTTGGCTGCGGGGGTGAGGACCATCAGGGAACTAACTGCTAGGGTAGCGATCGCACCTCCAGATAGGAGTTTCGGCACGGAAACGAACGAGGGACGCGACTGGTTCATAAAGACAAAGCCAAAATAAGATTGACGTTTCAATAAAGCCATTCAAAAAGCGGGAGCATTTTGCCTTCGAGGGAGGTGAGGAGCAGTGTTAACTACGACTTCTGTATAGATAAGGGAGTTCCTTGTCTGGCTCTAATATCCACTATAATTCTAGTTCTATAAAATCGAGCAATATCTGGCGATGAATTTTTCCTAAAGGACGAGTCTGATTAATCTTCTGGGAATAGTATTCCCCTTGAAGGATGGCAGCTGGGGGTAATAATGCTAAATCTTGTCCTTCCGTTTGCACTAATTTTTCTAATCCCACGGTCAGGGGTACATGATAAAGATAACGAGAGAGATTATCATCGTTATAAGAGCGAAAATAGCGTAAACTGGGGGCTTCGTAGTTAATTTCTTCTTTTAACTCTCGTTTTAATCCTATTTCTGGATTTTCACCCGCTTCTAAGTGACCACCAAATAAACCCCACACCCCTGGATAGAGAATCGTCGGGATGTCGTCGCGCAACTGCATTAAAAAGCGACCTTCCTGTTCTAAAATCGCCAAAGCAACGAATATCATCAGTTATCAGTTATCAGTTATCAGTTATCAGTTATCGGGTTTTGGTATTTTCTTGGCAGGTTTTTAGAATAGCCCAAAGCATTTTACCAATTTCCTCCGCGTCATCATTGATACTTTGAAAGGCTCTTTCCTCTATGTAATTAGTGTCTTTCAATAGAGACAGCCAATACTTTGTTTCTAGACACTCCTTATAAGCTATTGACATTTTAGCTCGAAAATCAGCTTTAGAAATAGCTCCATTAGCCTCGGCAATGTTAGCCCCGATTGAAGTGCCACTCCTTAATAGCTGTTTTGACAAAATATATTCTTGTTTAGTTTCACACAAATATTTATAGCCTTTAACAATCCTAATGGCAAATTTATAAGCTTTGTCATAAACTTTACTCTCCATCTGTTTGCCCCGCTACTGATTACTGATTACTGATTACTGATTACTGATTACTGTTTACTGATTACTGTTTACTGATTACTGATTACTGTTTGCTGTTTTTCTCCCTTTGTTTATGGGGTAAAAAGAAAGCATCGAGGGGATCTGGGATGGGTTTAACCACTGCGGGGGGTTTGGGGGGAATCGCTTCTGCGACGGGTTGCGCAGGGGGATTGGGTTTAACGGGGGTAAGGACGGGAGTTTCTGGGGGTTTTGTTTCAGCTGCGCCAGGAATTGTCACCTGTCGGGGATTTTCCAGGGGTTTAGTGGAGACTGGGGGAGAATTATTTTCTGGGGGTTTAACTTCTGAGGTGGGGGAAGGTTTAATTTCTGGGGACGGGGAGGGAGTGGGAACCGAATTAACCGCTACTGCATCCATCTGTTCTAATTCCAGCACATACAATTCGTTAACGCTTTGGGAACCCTGGGGAATAGCCTCAAAGTCAATTTTGCCCTTAATGACGATTTCTTCGCCTTGACGGGGTAATTTATTGCTATTGGTGCGAATCCAAATCTTCCCGGATCCATCCTGCAAAAGATAGGCCCCTCCAGTTAAAAAAGGGGCATAATTGCTCACGGTTCCCCTAAGATAAACTAAAGCGCCTTTTGGTTTTTCCTGTAATTGCTCGATCGCTGTTAGGGGAGGATCACCGATGTAGGGAACGGCAATACCGAGGTCAGCAAGGGTACTACAACCGAATAACCCTAGCAATAATAATAAACTGCCGATGCGCCCTACACGAGTCTGAATAGACATTCTTGCTTTAACCTTAACGAGTGCGATTAGCCAATCTTTCTGACCATAGAATAGATCCGAAAGATTTTTGTTCTCGGTACTATCATAGAATGTCCGTAACTACTTGCCAAATTCTCGACGGGAAAGCCTTAGCTCAAAAAATCCAGCTTGGCCTAGGAGAGCGCATCCAGACGCTAAAATCTCAAAGGGGACGACCTCCGGGGTTAGCGGTGTTGATGGTGGGGAATAATCCCGCTAGTGCCGTTTATGTCCGCAATAAGGAGAAAGCTTGTACTAAAATCGGTATGGCCTCTTTTGGTCGTCATTTTCCTACCAATACAAGTGAACCAGAAATTTTAGCGGAAATTGTCCGTCTCAATCAAGATGAGCGGGTGGACGGGATTTTAATTCAATTACCCTTACCCAAGCATTTAGATGCGGTTTCCCTTCTCTACCAAATTGACCCGAAAAAAGATGCTGATGGCCTACATCCTCTCAATTTAGGCGGTTTAGTGCGGGGTGAGGACTGTATCCGCAGTTGTACTCCTGCGGGGGTAATGGCACTGCTGAAAGAATATAATATTCCCATAGCCGGTAAGCACGCGGTGGTGCTGGGTCGCAGTATTCTAGTGGGAAAACCTTTAGCTTTAATGTTATTGGAGGAAAACGCTACGGTAACTATTGCTCACTCGCGCACGGAAAATCTGGCAGAAATAACCAGAAGTGCCGATATTTTAGTACCTGCGGTCGGTAAAGCGAATTTAATCACCCCAGATATGGTAAAACCGGGTGCAGTGGTGGTAGATGTGGGGATTAATCGCGTCGCTGACCGTTTGGTGGGCGATGTGGACTATGCTGGGGTTTTAGAAGTAGCTAGTTATCTTACTCCTGTCCCCGGGGGTGTCGGTCCGATGACGGTGGCAATGTTATTAAAAAATACATTGTTAAGTTACGAACGCAAGTTATAAATCCTCAGCTACCAGCTATCAGCTATTCAGTAATTCTACCGATACAATCCTTGATTTTTTTTTAACTATGTTGGTAGAATTTTCCAAGACTGGATAGACTAGGAGATTTTTGGTCATGATCTTTATTATCCCGATTATTCTTGGTGCGGCTGCCTTAGTTACTGCTGGTGTGGGTGTTAGCGCGGGTGCTGATGGTGTCTCCAAGCTACAAAAGGCCGAAAAAATTGGCAAAAGTGCCGAACAAAGATACAAAAAAGCCAATAAATCCCTAGAAAAAAAGTTTCAAGCTACCCAAAAATTCGCAGAAGAATACGGTCAACTGCAAATTAATGTCAAAATCAACACTATCGGCAGATTTGTTAAGTTTGTTCGACGCATTGATCAAAGAATTAGTCAAAGAATTGGTCAAAATTCCTCCCCATCCCATCAACGCTTCTTAGAAGGGTTTGAGGGATTTTCTGCTGAACAATTCAAGGAATATAAAGCAGAAGTGTTAGACGCGCAAAGTTTGGCTGTGGGAGGTTTAAAAGTAGTAAGAGTCGCCTCGGCAGCCAGTCAGACAACCCTAGGATTAATTGGTCTTTTTGGTACTGCTAGTACAGGAACAGCAATTAGTGGACTTAGTGGGGCAGCCGCTTGGAATGCCACCTTAGCATGGTTAGGAGGTGGTTCTTTAGCTGCCAGTGGTGGTGGTATGGCTTTGGGAACAGTGGTTTTAGGAGGTATTACCGTCGGACCTGCTTTAATGATTGGTGGTTTTGTCTTAGGAGGAGAAGGGAAAAAGGCTCTAACTAAAGCTATCGAATACGCCAAGGAAGTGAATAATAAAATAGCTCAATTAGATAAAAGTAAGGGTTTTTTAGGACAAGTTCAGCGCAGAATTAAGGAGTTACAATACCTCATTAATAGTCTCAATAGTAGAGCTATTAAGAGTTTAACTGAACTGGAGTCACGAGCTAATTTTAACCCCCATCTAGAGGAAGATGCGGCTAAGTTTCGGGAGGTACTACTTTTAATTAAAGCCTCATCGGAAATCATGAAACTACCTATCCTAGACGAAAAGGGGAAATTAACCAAAGCAACGGAAAATCTCGGAGGAAAGTACCGCCATCTCTTAGAAAACTAATAGTAAGATGCCTGCCAGGAATAAGGAAAATGGTATGAGAAACGCTGTAGAATTTAATTTAACAAATATTACCGAGTATTTCAATTAAAGTTAACTCTATTTCTGGAAAGGATTCAATAAAAATACTTTCACCTCGATAATATTTCTGAATATTTTGATAACTACCCCGCAGCGGATAGCGATAAACTTCTAAACATTCTTCCTTGAGATTGACAATCCAAACCTCTTGAATATTTGCTTCTGCATAAAGAGGGATTTTAGTATAGCGATCATAATCGAGGGTAGAATCGGAAACTTCAATAATTAAATAGATATCTTGAGGACAAGGATAGGCAGCAACATAAAAATCCGAGCGAGGTATTAGTAAACTTAAATCTGGTTCTGGTTGAGAATTATTATTTAATCTAATCGGGTTTTGCACTCCTAAGAGAATAAGATCGCGCAGCATGACGGGTTCCCATCGGTGACATTTTGATAATTTCTCCTCGAATTAATTCCACTTTTTCATCGGGTTTGATTATTCCCTCGGTTGCCATTTTTTCGTATTCTTCCACCGTAAATTTACGGGTAATCAGCGATAAGGACATTTTAACTACACTCCTAAAATTTCTGCAATAGTGAATTCTATTTCTGGAAAGGATTCAATAAAAATACTTTCACCTCGATAATATTTCTGAATAGCTTGATAACTACCATGCAAAGGATAACGATAAACTTCTAAACATTCTTCCTTGAGATTTATAATCCAAACCTCTTGAATATTTACTTCCGCATAAAGAGGGATTTTAGTATAGCGATCATAATCGAGGGTAGAATCGGAAACTTCAATAATTAAATAGATATCTTGAGGACAAGGATGGGCAGCAACATAAAAATCCGAGCGAGGTATTAGTAAACTTAAATCTGGTTCTGGTTGAGAATTATTATTTAATCTAATCGGGTTTTGCACCCTAAGAATAATTTTCTGTCCTAAGCAGCATGACGGGTTCCCATCGGTGACATTTTGATAATTTCTCCTCGAATTAATTCCACTTTTTCATCGGGTTTGATTATTCCCTCGGTTGCCATTTTTTCGTATTCTTCCACCGTAAACTTACGAGTAATCAGTGATAAAGACATTTTAACTAAACTCCTGCTTTTTCTTTATTCTATCTGGACAGCCTTCCAACGGGTGAATTATTGGTATTTAAACCATTAATCAGGGGGATAAACTAACTTTTTGGGGACTTACTACTGATTTTTCGGGAAAAATCAGTGCTTGCCATGGCGACAAAACCGCTAGATCTAACGTCTAGAAAGCTGGGGTCGGATCGAAACTGCCCCAAAAAAGCTACTATAGGTCAGTTGTCGATGTCGAAAAAAATAGCCGTTCCCATCAGGAACATTAAGTCGAGAAATTTTATGGTTAAGCGAAAACAGCCTTATAGTTTAATTTATCTGTTCAGTCTGGCGATCGGTTTAGTGATTGCGATCGCACCTAACGGACAAGCACAAACCCCCGACTCAAACACTCCTGCTAGCGATCCTAACGAATTAAAACCCTTAAATCAAGCCGATAGTGTCCTGAGTCTTCAGGGGGGACAACGTTTAGTGGAAGAAGCGAACGCCGCTATTAATGCCGCTAAATACGATGTCGCTGTGGACAAACTCAATCAAGCGCGTCGGATTTTTAACCAACTATCTAACTATCATCTGCAATTAGCTAATAGTTTCTCAGGAATTGACCCGAAAGTATTCGATTCTCAGCGTCAAAGTGCTTTAAACACCGGACAAATGCGGGATGAAGCCACCTATAAGCTTGCTTTGGTCCATAGGGCGCAAAATCAGCCAGAATTGGCGGTTCCTTTGTTAATTCAGGTGATTCAATCCCAAAACCCCACCAGTGAATTAGGACAAAAAAGCTATCAACAACTCTACGAGATGGGATTTGTCAGCACACCCATCTCTGCACCGACTCCCACCTCCGCAACTCCTAGCAATCCCCCCCCACAGCAGTGAATTTTATCCCCATTGACGAGCTTTCGGTAACAATGGGATCAGAGTATCTTTAATTGTTTTGAGGAGTTAAGATGGTTGACTTTCGCCAAGTAGAAGCGATGATTCAAGAACAAATCCCCGATGCACAGGTGATGATTCGGGATTTGACGGGAGGTGGCGATCATTTGGAAGCGGTGGTTATTTCTGGCGAATTTGCCGGCAAAACCCGCGTTAAACAGCATCAAATGGTTTATGGTGCTTTACAATCGGCACTGGCTACCGAAGCCATCCATGCTTTGGCATTAAAAACCTACACTCCCGACGGTTGGGCAGCAGAAAAATAACAGTTATCAGTTATCAGTTATCAGTTATCAGTTATCAGTTATCAGTTATCAGTTAATTTTTTTCTGGTTTTCTTTGTGGCTAATTATCTTCACACAACACAGTCTAATTTAATTAGGGTTTGCTGAATAAATCTAAAAACCTTATCCAACAAGGTTTTTAGACTTTTTTTCCCTCAAAAAGTGCCGACCCTTGGAGTGATTGGGGGGAAAATTCAGGGACTTTTTCC
>SFBL01000106.1 GCA_007095785.1 Microcystis aeruginosa Ma_SC_T_19800800_S464 | reverse complement strand
GGCAGGTCGGGAGTCACTGTGTCCCTTACAGGGTAGGTCTTTCACCTACATCCTTTTTGTCAGTTATGCTGTTTTATCGGCACTCTAGGCTATTTATTTCCCTAGAAACGAATCGCACCACTACATTTCCTTAACGCACCCTACCAGATCGGCGATCGCACTGCACCCGAATTGTTAGACAGATACATACTACTAGATTCAGCATCCACGCAACTGCCGAACAATGCCCAAAATTTCACCCCTTCCAAAGAACGCACCAAAATACGCTAAAACAATCGAGTCATAACTTAACTCAAAATTTTTCGACTTGGGAACAGAACTTACGTATAAATGTTGTCCTCCTAAAGAATGGCTCAGATGATACGTATAGTAACCATCTCTTAATTGGCTAACAAAGACAGAATTCTCAAAATCCTTTTTTGACAAGCGCACAGGACCGCAGTACTTGCACCTGAGTAATGAATCACGCAATTGGCTGAGATCATAAATCATAGGCTGGCTAGTGAATGGATCTTTATCTGTAAACAGATGCAAAACGCTTTGCTCAGAATTTAACGTTTGTCCAGTGACATAATTTGCAAAATGTTCGCAGTTACGGTGTCCTAAATGGTAGTCAATTCCTGTGGTCACCTGGTTAATGCGTTCGAGTATTAATTGCTTACTTGTTCCAGTGCGCTTTTCTAGAGTAATGTCTTGAAATTTCCCATTACTTCCTAGCCACTTGTACTCTGAGCCAACTTTGAATAGTTCTTTTTTCTCCACATGCCCCTTTCCACCCATCCACGACATTCCGTCCCACGATCCCCATCCAACCGTTTTCCCGTCACCAATGTAAACAAAGAAATGACGAGTATGGGCAAAGAGTGGGACTGACAAAATATCTCCAATTTTAAACTGCATGAAGTTACGATGCTCTAAGAACTTCTTTGTTTGCTGTCTAACTACATATTATACAGAAACTTTCTCCATAAAACTCTCCAGAGTAACGATATGGGTCAACTTTCTGTATATCACTCTCCAGAGTAACGATATGTAGAAACTTTCGGTATATCACCCCATTTAGCCGTGATTGCCAGAACTTTTTCCCATATCACGCCCAAAAGTGTGTTAGCCAGATTAGCATATTGCCAAAAACCTTGTTAAACTAAATTCCTGACAATTTTAGGCTCATTCTAGGGATGATTCTTCGATCTGACCACCCCTTGACAAAAATTTACAATTATTCGACCTTTAGCGATCGCGATCGGGGGATAGTTGTTTTTTGTTACAGCAGTGGGGGGAAGGGAGCGGGTTTTTCAAGTGGGATTGGCAGTTAATCATGCTATTAAAAACCGATTCAGTATAACGGCTAAAGTGAGCGGCGGCAGATATGACCAAAACGAAGCGCAAAGATTTTATACCGTCCGCTCCACTGTGTTGTTAGACCGTGCCTCGCCGATCGCTTCTAACAAGGATCACAAGGCTTCAATTTTCACGATACCGCCCTCAACATTATCAACCTGCAATCGATAGCCGTAGAGCATCGCCATTCCGAGGAGCGGTTCTGTCTCTGATGCTGCAATATCGACCTCACGGTACTGCCCATCCCAAATGACTGTTGCGGTGTAAAAATCAAACAAGACTTCGCTACCATCCCCCAGAGTTGCTGGGTTGGAAATCGTCCAAGGCAATTCAAGACGAACAATGATTTCAGAGGGTAAAGACAGAAAGCCATCAAACCCTGTATCAATCACGGTATTGATGAGTTCTCTTTGACCAGATGAATTACCAACAACAAGGGAAAGCGTGGCTTCCCGACGCAAATTCACCACTCCATATATCATTGACCCTTCTTCAAACTCCGCGAACCAAAGTGATAAACGGCGCGATGTCCAATCCGAATTCCAAAAGGCTGGGCATCGGGATTGCGCTCAAACAGCCGATTAGTTGCAGCTACGACGGTTTCATCAACCTCAAAATTTCCGGTTTCGATGTCGATCGCTAGGATTTTGCCCTCGTTGCCAGCTTCGACTTGCTGCCGAATGCCAGACTCATAAAGTTCTTGCCCGCGTCGGGCTATCTCCTCTTTGCTGTAACGTCGTTGGCGGACTGTCATCGGCATGACCTCGATTTCAAAATTAACCCCTCTATTTTACCCTGAACAACAAAGATGACGATCACACTTAACATCTTAACAATAAAGCATTTGAGCTTGATCCTAGAAGTTTCAGTTCGTGGTTTGAAATCACCTTCAGGGTTATGGTTTTTTCTGCATCGTCTTGACTCTCTTTGATTATGACATACTCATTATCAATAATCCATTTTCCAAAGAAAACAGCTTCGGGAAGAGAAACAGCTTCAGGTGGGCCAACGGTGTATTTACTTCTTCGAGTGTAATTACCTCCTGATTCAAGGGTATATGTATTTTTCAATAATGTACCACCCACTCCCAAGCTTTGAGACCAACAACCAGATAGCTCAGACTCAGTTACGCTTGTCTTTTTGGGGAAAGCAGGTTCATTATTATTACTAGCTCGTCCAGAGCAGCCCACTAAACACAGCAAACTAATCGCTATTAATTGTGACACTCTGCTTAACATAATCTCGTTGGTTTACTTCCAAAATTCCGTCTAACTACATATTATAGGTCAACTTTCCGTACAACACTCTCCAGAGTAACGATATGGGTCAACTTTCCCTATAACACTCTATTTAGGCGCGATTGCAAGAACTTTTCCCTATATCACGCCCAAAAGCGTGTTAGCCAGATTAGCATATTGCCAAAAACCTTGTTTAACTAGATTCCTGACAATAAGCTAAAATAACAGGAGTTTTCTGGAATTATAGCGATGATTCCTATATCTCACCGCACCCCTTGACAGAAATTTACAATTATTCGACTTTTAGGGATCGCTATCGGTGGATAGTTGTTTTTTGTTACAGCAGTATGGAGCAGTCTAACTGATGGCTATATTTCCAGATTATCGCCCGCAGGAAACCAATCTTCATCGAGAATTTGTTCAAGGGAACCAATGGGAATAGCGGGGAAAGTATCGAGGGGTAATTGAGAGCGATCACTGGCATTTTTTCGGGCTGAAAGATAACATTCATCGAAAATTTCGAGAATATAGGGTTTCAGACTAGGACTATCTTTAACTTCTTTGATTATTTGTCGGCGAAAGTTTCTAATTTCCCCTTTCCAGGGACCCTCATTTCTAGCTTTTTCTCCTGTCCAGTAAGTTAGTTTCAGCAAATGTACCAGCAATTGAATCAAAAGATTTTCAATTGTGCGCTTTTCACTCCTTCCCATACTTGCTAACTCCTCCAGTAAATTCTCTAAATCTACCCGCTCAAACTGTCTCGCTTGCAGTTGATTAATAGTAGTTCTAATCCAGAGATAAAAGTCTTCTTCGTACAGAGTTTTCTTATCCATAAATACTTCCTTCAACTAAATAAAATGTGGATAATCATAGAAATTAACTATATAAACTAGCCACATATTCACCGTAGCCATTATAGGGCAGAGTTTCGATAATTTCCCAAGATAAATCACTTCTACTGCCGATAAATTTCTCCGTTGCTTGCGACCAACGGGGATGGGGTTTACTGGGGTTTACATTAGCCTCAAAATCGTATTCGTGAGCGTCAATTGTGTTCCAGTAGGTGGCGGGTTGCTTGGGAGTAAATTCAATTTTTACTATCGATTTTGCCCCTTTAAAACCGTATTTCCAAGGAATAACCATTCGCAAGGGTGCGCCGTGTTGTTTGGGTAAATCATGCCCGAAAATTCCCACGGCAAAGAAAGCTAATTCGTTGGCCATTTCTTCAATTCTTAAACCTTCTGTATAGGGCCAAGGTAAGGCTCCTAAATGTAATCCTGGCCCTTTGGTAATTTCGGGATCATAAAAGGAGGTGAAACGGACGAATTTTGCTTCGGGTTTTGGTTCCACTGCCGCAATTAAAGCACTCATGGGAAACCCCAACCAAGGTAAGACCATTGACCAAGCTTCCACACAACGAAAACGATAGATTCTTTCTTCGAGAGGAAAGGTTTTTTTAATAGTATCTATATCATAAATTTGGGGATTTTTTACCAATCCTCCCACTTCTACCGTCCAGGGATTCGTCGGTAATTTCTGCGCTTTTAACCAGATATTTTTCCCCCCTCCGAACTCATAAAAATTATTATATCTCCCCGCTACAGTTTCGGCAACTATGGGGCGATTTACCGTTAAAAACTGCGGATTTTTGCTGAACCCTTCAATTTTAGGTAATTGCAAACTTTTTTCTAAAGCTTCCGAGGAGGAGGATTTACCACAAGCAGTTAATAATAGGGAACTCCCCGCAATTCCTGTCCCGATTAACCCTTTTAAAAAGCGACGACGGTTAAAATAAACACTTTCGAAAGTAACTTCATTTTCGGAAATTTGCCAAGATTTAGCTAAACGAATTAAGACCATAATTATCCCCAATTTTATTGACAAAAAAGCAGAGTTATGATATGGGATACCACAACTCTGATTGTACAATATTTTGTCAGTTTTTTTAAGAAATTTCGGCGAGCATCGGGGCAGTCCCCAGAGGTTCCCGTCGTCCTTTTAAGACCATGGGAACTCCTCGCGAGGGAGCAAGGGTGACACCGCGGCGGCTAGGTTTTTCGGGGGTATTATTAACTAGAGTTAACTGATAATTGGCCAAAATTGTGGCGATAGCGATTTTCATCTCGTAGATAGCTAAAACTTCCCCGATACAACGACGCGCCCCACCACCAAAAGGTATATATTCGTAGGGGGTGAATTGTTTTTCTAAAAAGCGTTCTGGTTTAAAAGTATGGGAATCGGGGAAAGTTTGCTCGCGGTGGTGGGCCAGATAAATACAACCCATGATAATTGTCCCTTTTTCTAAAGGATAACCATCTAGTTCTACTGGTTTTTCCACTACTCGCGGAAAAGTTAACATTGCCACGGGATGAATGCGTAAAGTTTCCGAACAAACCGCCGAAAGATAGGGTAATCGAGTTATATCAATGGGGTTAGGATTATCTCCTAAAGTGGCTATTTCTTGGATAATTTTGGCTTTAATTTCTGGGTAGCGATGGGTCCAGTATAGCACCCAAGACATAGCAGTGGCCGTGGTTTCATGACCTGCGAATAATAAGGTCATTAATTCATCGCGCAATTCCTTATCACTCATCGGGTTGCCTTCTTCATCCTGGGCCGACATCAGTAGTGATAAAATATCGGTGCGATTGGGGTTAGGATTAGCTTTTCTTTCGGCAATTTCTGTATAGATAATATCATCAATTTTTTCTTGGAAACGCTGGTATTTTCCCCAGGGACTCCAAGCACCCAAATCAGCACGCAAAATTGGGAAAAATAGCAAAGAAGCCATCACCGGAGAGTTAAAAATATCGAGCATTTTAGCCAGAATTTTTTTCAGGGTTTGATAACGTTCCCCTTGACTAATTCCAAAAACTGCCTCCATAATTACTTGTAAAGCGATTGCTGTGGTCGCTGAACGGGCCTTAAAAGGTTGATTTTCGGGCAATTCTGCCATTACTCTTAGGGTAATATCGCGGATTAAATCGCCGTAGAAACGCATTCTTTCCCCGTGAAAAGGTGGCAATAAAAGCTGACGGCGTTTTTTGTGGATGTCTCCGTCTAACATGACGACGGAATAATCACCAATAATCGGTGCAATAATCCGATTTGCTTCCCCCGGTGCCGAAAATTTTTTACGGTCATTAGTTAAAACCTGTTGTAGGGCTGCCGGACTACTGACAAAGATAAAATTATCTACAGTTAAACCCACTTTTGTGCTAAAAATATCGCCATGCTTGCGGGCGGCATTTTCCATAAAAGCTACAGGATTAATGATCCATTGTGCCATTTGCAGGAAGGTAGGGGCTTTGACTTTGGGGATGATTTTCATAGATTGATTGCTATATCCAATGCTAATTATTTCTAATTGTGACATTTTTTTCCCAGAGACGGCAAGGTGTAATATCAAGTAAAGAGCAAAAATTACCAGGCTGTTGCTTGTCTTATCTTCTCCCAGAGAGGGGGATTTTCAGGCTTGGCTTTCTGGTCTGAACAATGATAACTAGGGTAGAATAGCTCCCAGTTCTATTTAATTCGCTTCTGTGGTTCAATCTCTTTTTTTTCATTCCTTATAGGGACTTTTTATGATTATTTCCAAGTTTTTGCCCTTAGGAAAAACTGTGATTATCAGGCATTTACTGTTATTAACTACATTTAGCCTTGTTTTTTTCCTGATTACTCCCCCCGCTTTTGCCCTCGAATCCATTGCCTCCACAGGTTTTAATCCTCAAACTATTCTTTTCCATGCCTTGACTTGGGTGGATAGTTTGGGAGCCGTAGGAGCGATTGCGTTTATAATTATCTATATTCTAGCTACTGTGGCCTTTTTTCCAGGTTCAATCCTGACTTTAGGGGCTGGTGTGGTTTTTGGCGTGGTTTTAGGCTCTTTTTACGTCTTTATCGGGGCAACTATCGGCGCTACTGCCGCTTTTTTGGTGGGACGTTATCTGGCTAGGGGTTGGGTGGCGGAAAAAATTCAAGGTAATAATAAATTTCAAGCTATCGATGAAGCTGTGGGGAAAGAAGGTTTAAAAATAGTGCTTTTAACCCGTTTATCTCCCATATTTCCGTTTAATCTGCTTAATTATGCCTATGGTGTCACCGGGGTTTCTCTGAAAGATTATCTACTAGGTTCCGCAGGCATGATTCCTGGGACGATAATGTATGTCTATATTGGCTCTTTAGCGGGCAGTCTTGCCACTATCGGCACCTCAACACCAGCTACTAACCCAGTTTTACAATGGGCTATTCGCCTTATCGGTTTTATCGCTACCGTTGCCGTCACCCTCTACGTCACAAAAATTGCCCGTCAGGCCCTGGCATCAGTTATCAGTGAATAGTAATCATTTATCAGTCAGAGGTTGGGGAAGTGGGGGAATGGGGAAGTGGGGTGTGGGGTGTGGGGGAATGGGGAAGTGGGGAAGTGGGGAAATTGAACTAAAACCCCAAAACCCCAAAACCCCAAAACCTAAAACCTATCTCCTGACTCCCCAAAACGAAAACTTCGTATCTCACCATTAAGATAACTACTTTATTATGTTTCAAAATAGCTCTAGAGAAGTTAATATTTTCCCGGTGGACGAACATAATCAAAAATTAGTTAATTATGTTCATCCTGCTGATTGGGTCAATCCACAACCCCAAGATTGTTATGATTTAGTCGTCATCGGTGCGGGTACTGCGGGTTTAGTCGTAGCGGCGGGGGCTGCGGGTTTAGATATAGGTTTAAAAGTGGCTTTAGTGGAAAAACATCTCATGGGGGGAGATTGCCTCAATTTCGGTTGTATTCCTTCTAAATGTCTGATTCGTTCCTCTAGAATTATCGGGGAAATTGAGCAAGCCAAAAAATTAGGAATTAATATTGGGGATACTAGAGTAGATTTTGCCAGAGTAATGACCAGAATGCGGCAAATTCGCGCCGATATTAGCCCTCATGATTCGGTGCAACGTTTCCAAAAACTAGGTATCGATGTTTTCTTGGGTAGCGCTCGTTTTTTAGGACAAAATGCCGTGGCAGTGGCGGGAAAAACCCTCGCTTATAAAAAAGCCGTCATTGCCACTGGTGCTAGGGCCCTTCATCCCGATATCCCCGGACTAAAAGAAGCGGGATTTTATACCAATGAAACAATTTTTTCCCTCACAGAATTACCTCCTCGATTAGCTATTATCGGTGGCGGGCCGATTGGTTGTGAATTAGCCCAAGCTTTTCAACGGTTAGGCGCACAGGTGATTTTATTTCATAATCATTCCCGTCTTTTGAATAAAGAAGACCAAGAAGCAGCCGAAATTATTGAGAATACTTTCCTGCGGGAAGGAATGCAATTGATTCTCTCCTGCCAAATTGAACGGGTGACAAAAAATGAGCGGGATAAAACCATTGAATATACTAGCAACGGCCAAGAAGCAACTATCACCGTTGACGAGATTTTAGTCGCTGCCGGCCGGGAGCCTAATCTGTCAGGATTAAATTTAGAAGCGGTGGCCGTGGAATACGATACTCGTCGGGGAGTCAAAGTTAATGATTATCTGCAAACTACTAACCCGAAAATTTATGCGGCCGGTGATATCTGTATAGATTGGAAATTTACCCATGCTGCCGATGCAGCCGCCCGTATTGTGATTAAAAATACTCTCTTTTCTCCCTTCGGTTTCGGACGCGATAAGCTCAGTAATTTAGTTATGCCTTGGGTCACTTATACCGACCCAGAAATCGCCCATGTGGGCATGGATGAAACCCAAGCACAGACCCAGGGATTGGTCACTAATACTATTAAAATTCCTTTGAGTATAGTCGATCGAGCTATCGCTGATGGCGAAACGGACGGTTTTTTAAAAATTATTCACAAACAAGGTTCCGACCAAATTTTAGGAGCCACTATCGTCGCCGCTCACGCCGGTGAGATGATTTCTGAAATTACCACCGCTATGGTTGCTAAAATCGGACTGAGTAAACTCTCTAGCGTTATTCATCCCTATCCCACCCAAGCGGAAGCGATTAAAAAGGCCGCCGATGCCTATCGCCGAACTCTCTTGACTCCTAATAGTAAAAAACTCTTGGAATTGTTGACTAAATTATCTGGTTAAAATCAGTGATCAGTGATCAGTTATCAGTGTTGAGTTTTCAGTGAACAGTAAGCTAAGACGCATGAGTTTTCTTTTCACTGATTACTGGTTACTGGTTACTGATAACTGAAAATACTCCCCAACTCCCTCTCTGCAATAACTACTCCTGCATACTTTGTGCTTTTTGTCAAAAAAACTTTTTTTTTGCAATAAAACTACACAAAAAAAAGATCATCGTTGTGGGTGAAATTGACTGATTTACCCGTCTTAATTAGGATCAACCTGTAGGTGTGGCAAGGGTTTCAACCATTGCTGGCCAAAAAAGCACAAAATAACCCATTATGAAATTCTATCAAATCGCTGTTACCACTGGAACATCGTCGTTAAATAAAAATCTTTCTCAATTAATTCTTAAGAATTTGTAAATATTGCGAAATGTTAATTTAAATATTCTCAAGTTTTTGGAGTTAGTAGATAATTTTTACTTATCTTTGTCAAAAAATAGAACTCCTGCACAAATCCAACATCTACCATTGGGTTAGGAGTCAGTTATCAGTTATCAGTTATCAGTTCACTGAGAAAACTCCCCACACTCCACACCCTACACCCCACACGCCACTTCATAATTCATAATTCATAATTCATAATTCCCCCTCCCCATTCCCCCACACCCTAATTCTTATGAGAGATTCCCTATCGAGCCATCTAAGAGTACAACAACATTGCCTCAATCAAGTTAAATTAGCCGTGAGAAAGCAGGGCTTTAGCAGTCAACGATCCTTAGCTAAAGAAGCTGAATTTAGTCTGGCTACTGTCAGCAACTTCCTGACTGGTAAACCGGTAGAACAAGCCACTTTTGAACAAATTTGTCGTCGATTATCCCTAGACTGGCAAGAAATCGCCGCCCTAAATTTTCAGCTAAAAACACCCCCTCAAGACAAAATTCTGGTTAATTCCGCAGCCAAGAGCGAAAAATTGGACACATTACCCCCCTATCCTAATGGAGCAGTTCCCCTTGGTTCCCCATTTTATTTAGAACGTCTTCCCCTCGAAGAACAGATAAGGCAGGAAATCAAGAAACCGGGGGCTTTAGTGCGGATAAAAGCTCCCAAAGAAATGGGCAAAACATCCCTACTTTTGAGAATGCTCGATTTTGCCAAACAGCAAGGCTACCGCGCGGTGAGTTTGAACTTAGAACAGGTGGACCAGACGATTTTGGCTGATTTAAACCAATTTTTGCGCTGGTTGTGTGCCAATGCCGCCCGTCAACTACAGTTAAAACCACAATTAGATGAGTATTGGGATGAGGATTTAGGCAGCAAGATTAGCTGTACGGTTTACATTCAAGACTATCTCCTGGAATCGATTACCGCCCCCATTGTCTTGGCTATCGATGAACTTAATCAGATGTTTGAACATCCCCAAGTGGCCAAGGATTTTTTACCGCTGCTGCGTTCTTGGTACGAAGAAGCCAAAACCCTTCCTATTTGGCAAAAACTCCGTCTTATCGTCGTCCATTCCACAGAAATTTATGTTCCCCTGCAGCTCAATCAATCCCCCTTTAACGTCGGATTCCCCGCACAGCTAAGTCATTTTAGTCTTGAGGAGGTATTGCAATTAGCCCAACGTTATCAACTCACCTGGGAAAATCAGGAAAAAGTCAAACAATTGATGGAGCTAGTGGGAGGACACCCCGCTTTGGTACAAACCGCCCTCTACTATCTCAGTCGGGAGGAAATAACCATGACGCAAATATTAACTACTGCCACCTCCGTCACGGGGATTTATGCCCATCACCTGCGACGCCATTGGGCGGCATTAGAACAACAGCCTGAACTAGCGAAAGCTCTTGATCGGGTGATGAGCGCCGTGGAACCAGTACAATTAGACCCAATTCTCGCTTACAAACTCAGCAGTATGGGACTACTTAAACAATCGGGAGATAAAGTAGTACCAGGCTATGAATTGTATCGACGCTATTTTTTAGAGGTGAAATCCTCTATCAGTTATCAGTGAACAGTAATCAGTTATCAGTGAAAGGCAGGGTGTGGGGTGTAGGGTGTGGGGTGTGGGGTGTGGGGGGAATAAATAAAATAATCTCCTATCTCCTGACTCCTGACGACCGGCTCCTATATCCTGACTCCTATCTCCTGACGACCGGCTACTAACCCCACCAACAAACTTTTTGCCGCAAACCCTACTTATGAATACGTCAATCAAAGATACTGTCCAAAATACTGTCAACGTTAGTAATTTTAGTCGCTCGCAACTCGGTCGGCCGGATGAGAACAATTTATATCAGGCAGTCGCCACAATTACCGAGGGACATTGGCCGGAAAATCTGTCGGGATACGTTTTTATCGTCTGTCCTTTTCATAGAAAAAATGACCGTCATTTGTTCTCTGGCGAAGGTGTAATTATTAAATGGGACTTGCAAGGGAAAAATAATCAAGTTAACGTTTACAGTAAAAAACTAAAAACCTGGGATAGTTTTTGGCGAAAAGTTTTACCGATATTTAATATTAGTCAAGCCACTTTTCCCGCCGTGGTCAGCATTTTGGGTTGTTCAGAAATAGCGAATACTGCTATGGTTAAACTAGAAAAAGTTTCCGAAGATGAACAACTAGAAGAAACCAGATTAATTCTCACCGCCGATGCGGGACGTTACTGGGAAGTGGACCCCGTTTCCCTTGATACTATCACTCCGATTGGTTATTTTGACCAACATCTTGTTTCCGTGCCTTTGTCTTTTTTCCCAGTCCTAGAAAATACCGCTCACCCCTTCTACGACAAAAAGACCAAAGAATTTATCACCTGTGAATTAAAGCTAAAACTTATATCGGGAGGTATGTTAAAAGATTTAGATAAATCGGTGTATATTGTGCTTTGGGATCAACAAAAACAACTTAAACCCTGGAAACTACAGGGAACTATCCTCGATGGTAGCCCCCATTCGGTCATCGTCACCGAGGATTATATCATGATTCCCGATATGCCTTTTCAGATGGGAGTAGCCAAACTATTAGGTATCAGAATCAAGCCAGAAGAAACCTATCCGAAAACTCAAATTTATCTGGTTAAACGTCAAGACCTCAAGGAAGAAGAAACCACCGTTCCCTCGCAATTAATTACCTTCAATGGCGACAGTTATCACTTCCTTTGTAGTTACCATAATACCAACGGTCAAATTCAGATTGTGGCCATCCAAAATGCCACTATTAGTTTAACCGAAGCGATCGAAAAAGACGATATCCAACATTTCACCGGTCAGAGTTATCCCTCCGAATACCACGGCATCCCCTGGATGTTTTCCTTTGATGTCGGAGTGCTACGCAAAGTGGTTATCGAAGATGCCAGGGTGATGAGCGAACAAGCTTTCATTCATCCGGGTTGGTTCTGCACCAGTCTCTACACCGCCGACCCGCGGGAATCGGAACAGGGATACAGTGCCGTTTATCA
This sequence comes from Microcystis aeruginosa Ma_SC_T_19800800_S464, assembly GCA_007095785.1. Taxonomy (GTDB): domain Bacteria; phylum Cyanobacteriota; class Cyanobacteriia; order Cyanobacteriales; family Microcystaceae; genus Microcystis; species Microcystis aeruginosa_E. The sequence goes on along the minus strand of SFBL01000106.1, from coordinate 41,894 downwards.
AATCTATCTCGGTTATGTGCGCGAATTAATCTGTCGTCGTCAGTATATGGATTGTCGCGACCAAAGCAATCGCATCCTTAGCGATGCCGAACTTCCCTGTCATGACTTGCCCTCGGTATTAGCCAAGGTTCCCCTCGATAAGGATTGGAATCAGTTAACTGAACAGATTAGACAAGAAAAAAATGCCACTGATACTCATGTATCACATTTAGGTCGGGGACTACTGGATTTTTATGTTTGTCCCGATGGCTATATTTTAGATAGCATTCAGTTTATTCCCCAAGAACAGGCCTATCTATTGACGACGGTTTTAACCCCGACCAAAGTATTAGAAGCTTGGTTATTTAACCCTGACAATCTCAAGGACGGACCGATTGCTAAACTGAGCTTACCTGAAGATGTTCACTTTGGTTTGACCTTGCATTCCGAGTATTTCGAGCAGGTGGTCTCTTCTCCTCGTCCTTCCGTCTCACAGGTAAATCGAGTCCTGTCAGCCTTGCGGAGTTTGGTCTTGGTTCCCGTAGAATTTTTCTTGGGGAGACCCGCAGCCGTTTACAATCGCCAAGTAAAAAAATGATTGTTCTCAAAGGATACGACATTCTTGCCCAAATCTACGAAAGCGTTAACTCAGAAGTCTATCGGGCGATTCGCACCGCCGATAATCAACCGGTTATGCTCAAAATCCTCAAGCAAGAATATCCCACCACCCAAGAACTAACCCACTACAAACAGGAGTATAAAACCATCTGCGGTCTGAACTTCGAGGAGGCGATTAAAGCCTATGGCTTAGAAACCTACCGCAGAACTCCCGTGATTATTTTGGAAGATTTCGGGGGTGTATCCTTAAAAAAATGGCTAGAGGGCAAACCCCTAGCCTTAAGGGACTTTTTAAGCCTTGCACCCCGAATAGTGGCTAATTTAGAGAAAATTCACAACGCTAAGGTTATTCACAAAGATATTAATCCTGCCAATATAGTTCTTAACCCCGAAACCGGACAGATTAAAATCATTGATTTTGGTATTGCCAGCGTCCTGCAGCGGGAAAATCCGGGGCTAAAAAATCCCAACGTCCTCGAGGGGACTTTAGCCTATATTTCTCCCGAACAAACCGGACGGATGAATCGCAGTCTCGATTACCGCACGGATTTTTATTCCTTGGGTGTTAGCTTCTATGAACTGCTCACCGGACAATTACCTTTTCGGGCTAACGATGCTTTGGAATTAGTTCACTGTCATCTGGCAAAACAACCCTTGGAGATTAATAGTCTCGTCAGGGAGGAAATTCCCCCGGTGGTGGAGGCAATCATCAGGAAACTGATGGCTAAAACCCCCGAGGAACGATACCAAAGTGCCTACGGTATTCGAGCAGATTTAGAAGAATGTTTAAGACAACTGGAAACAACGGGTAAAATTGAGGATTTTGTCATCGCTAGGCAAGATCTAGCCAATCAGTTCCAAATTCCCCAAAAACTCTACGGCAGGGAGGCGGAAATCGCCACTCTCCTCACTGCTTTTCAACGGGTAGCCACGGTGGATAAAAACTCCTCTCACACCGAACTGATGCTAGTTACGGGTTATTCTGGCATGGGTAAAACCACCTTGGTTCGGGAAATTTATCAGCCAATTACTGAAAAACGCGGCTTTTTTATCTCTGGTAAATTTGACCAGTTTCAGCGCGATATTCCCTACGCTGCCGTGGTTAGCGCTTTGACTAATCTCGTCAAGCAACTTTTGGGGGAAAGTCAGCCACAACTGCAACTATGGCGACAAAAACTCCTAAAGTCTTTGGGGGCGAATGCACGGGTTATTATTGATGTGATTCCCCAACTAGAATTAATTATCGGTCCGCAACCAGAGGTGTTACAATTAGGAGCGATCGCTACTCAAAATCGCTTTAATTTAGTCTTTAAAAATTTTATTCGGGTCTTTTGTTCCAGGGAACATCCCTTGGTCATCTTTCTCGATGATTTGCAATGGGCAGACTTGGCTAGTCTCCAGTTAATAGAATTAATTATGCTCGATGGCGATATGAACTATTTATTTTTAATTGGCTCCTATCGCAGTAATGAAATTAATTCCACCCACCCCCTAACCGCTACCCTCGATAAATTAGAGCAGGGGGGCATAATTATCAATCAAGTTATTTTAAAACCTCTGGGGCTTGAACAGGTTAATCAGTTGATTGCTGACACCTTAAATCATTCACCGGAATATGTGCAATCTTTGGCCGCTTTAGTCTGGCAAAAAACCCACGGTAATCCTTTTTTTGTCAATGAATTTCTCAAAACTATCTACTGGGAAAATTTGCTGTTTTTCCAACCGGGGCAGGAAACAACCACTAAAACCGACAATAATAGGGGCTATTGGCAATGGCATCTCGGCCAAATTCAAAGAATTGGCAGTACCGACAATCTGATTCAATTTATGATGGGTAAAATGCAGAAATTGCCTCCCGAAACTCAGGAAATTTTAAGTTTAGCGGCCTGTCTTGGGGCAGAGTTTAATTTAAATATTCTAGCATTAATCTCTGAAAAATCACCCCCAGAACTTTTACCAATTTTAACTTATAGTAGTGAAGCTGGTTTAATTATTCCCCTCTCAGAATTAGATGAACAATTACTGATTCAAGAATATAAATTTGCTCATGATCGCATTCAACAAGGAGCTTACGCTCTCATCGAAGACAGCCAAAAATCTTTAATTCACCTAAAAATTGGTCGCCTACTTTGGGAGCATAGTTCTGTCAACGAATTATCGGAAAAGATTTTTAAAATAGTTGATCATCTCAATCTTGGTTATCAACTAATTAGTGAGGAAAAAGAACGAGATTCAGTGGCTAACTTGAATTTACTAGCAGCCCAAAAGGCAAAAGCGGCCAATGCCCAAACTGGAGCATTAAAATATATTAAAATCGCTCAAAAACTTCTCAAAAAATCAAGCTGGAAAAATAAATATCAACTGACTTTAAATATTTATTCTGAAGCCACAGAAATCGCCTATTTAAGTGGGGATTTTGAGCAGATGCAGTGCTGGGCTAATCTCGTATTAAAACAGGCAAAAACCACCCTAGATAAAGTAAAAGTTTATGAAGTAATCATCGAAGCCTATCACGCCCAAAATCACGAACTAAAAGCGGTACAAATTGGCTTATCTGTCCTCAAAAGCTTAGATTTCGAGATTCCTCAATCCTTACACTCATCAGATATCCAGGAAGAACTGAATAAAACTAGGCAAAAACTAGCGGGTAAAAGTATCGAAGATTTAATTAATTTACCGCCGATAAATGAAGAAGAAAAATTAGCAGTAATGAAGATAGCGGCTGCCATATTTTCTCCTGTTTTTATTGCCGCACCTCATCTCTTACCTGTCCTAGTATCAAAACAGGTTAACTTATCAATTCAGTACGGCAATAGTTATCTAGCGGCTTTTACTTATGTTAATTATGGCTTAATTCTTTGCGGTCTTTTAGAAGATTGGGAAACGGGTTATCAATTTGGAAAATTGGCTTTAAACATTGCCGATAAATTTCATGCCAAAGCCCTGATGCCGAAAATAATTGCCGTCTTTTCTACCACTATTAGTATCTGGAAAGAACCGATTAAAAATTCCCTGTCTTTGTTAAAATCTTCCTATCAAACTGGTTTAGAAATGGGGGATCTCTACTACGGAACAACCTGTGCCTATCTTTACTGTTTTCATTCTGCCTTTATCGGACAGGAATTAACAGAATTAGCCCAGGAAATAGCTAATTATGATCTGGCTTTTGTTAAGCTCAAACAAGAAAACACCCGCAACTATCTAAAAATCTACGGACAAACAGTTTTAAATCTGCTGAGGCACTCGGAAAATCCCGGTAATTTAGAAGGACAATACTATCAAGAAACTCTTATGTTACCGTATCATCTAGAGGCTAATGATCTCTACGGACTCTGTGCTTTATTTGTTAATAAATTATACCTTTGTTATTTATTTGGACAGTACGAACAAGCCATTGAAAACGCTAAACAAGCCGAAAAATATCTGGGAGGAGCTACCGCCACTTTCTTGATTTCTCTGCATAATTTCTATGATTCCCTTGCCCATTTAGCTATTTATAATCATCTGGATAATGACCAAAAACAGCAAGTATTAGAACGAGTGACGAATAATCAGAAAAAGCTACGGGAATGGGCTAATCAAGCACCCGCTAACTATCTCCATAAATTTTATTTAGTGCAAGGGGAAAAAGAGCGGGTGCAGCAATCCTATCTAGAAGCCATAGAAAACTACGAACTAGCCATCGCTAAAGCCAAGGAAAATGAATACATTAATGAAGAAGCACTAGCTAACGAACTAGCGGCGAAATTCTATCTCGATTGGGGTAAAGTAAAAATTGCCAAAACTTACATCAATGAAGCTGCTTATCTCTATTCTCTTTGGGGAGCAACAGCTAAAGTCAAAGATATAGAAAGCCGCTATTCTCAGTTAATGGTCAATAATTATGGTTCCAATTCCCTGACCGAAACTAGGAAAACTACCACCAGAAAAAATTCAGTTAGTCATGCGGGAGAACTGTTAGATTTAGGCACGATTATGAAGGCCTCCCAAGCCATTTCTAGCGAGATAGTTTTAAATAAATTACTCGCCACCCTGATGAAAATTCTCATCGAAAATGCCGGGGCGCAGCTGGGCTATCTTATCCTAGAAAGTGGGGGACAACTATCGATTGAAGCCTCCGGTTCAGTGCGGGAAGATAGGGTGACAGTCTTTAAATCTAATGCGCTCGAAGAACATCTTCCCGTCTCAATTATTAACTATGTGGCCCGGAGCGGTCAAACCGTTCTTAATAACGATGCTGTCCATCAGGGCAATTTTAGCAACGATCCCTATATTAAAACCCATCAAACCAAATCGCTGCTCTGCACACCCCTCCTCGACCAAGGACAACTGCGGGGAATTGTCTATCTAGAAAATAATCTCACCGTCGGGGCTTTTACCCAAGAAAGATTGGAAGTGCTGCAACTGCTCTCCAGTCAAGCTGCCATCGCAATTACTAACGCCAAACTCTACACCGAAATCAAAGCCAAACAGAGACAACTAGCGCAATTTTTAGAAGCGATGCCGGTGGGGGTATTCGTCCTCGATGCTGGTAGTCAACCCTATTATGCAAATCAAACTGCCCAAGAGATTTTAGGAAAAGAGATAGTTAATATCACCACGGCTAATGAGTTGGGGGAAACCTATCAGTTATATCAAGCTGGAACCGATCGATTGTATCCCACAGAATACCATCCGATTGTCCGAGCTTTAAGGGGGGAAAAAAACACGGTGGATGATATAGAAATTCACCAAGGCGAGAAGATTATCCCCCTAGAAGTGTATGCCACGCCCGTTTTTGACGAAAAAGGAGAAATTATCTATGCAATCACCGCTTTTACCGATATTAGCGAACGAAAACAGGCGGAAGCGGAACGGATTCGCTTTACTGAAGAATTAGCTGAGTATAGCCGCACTCTCGAACAAAAAGTGCAAGAACGAACTAAGGAACTCAGCCAAACCCTAGAAATTCTCAAGGCCACCCAAGCAGAATTACTGTTTGAAAATGAACTGCTCAGAAGTAGCGAAGAATCTAGCACCTTTGACTATCAAGTGGGGGGCAGTTTGCCCATGGATGCCCCTACCTACGTTGTCCGCGCCGCCGACCGTTATCTCTATAAAGCCCTCAAACGCGGCGATTTTTGCTATGTTCTCAATCCCCGTCAAATGGGTAAGTCTAGTTTAATGGTACGCATGATCGATCACCTCCAACACGAGGGCATCTGTTGCGCTCCCATTGATTTAACCCGTATCGGCAGTGAAAATGTTAGTTCCGACCAATGGTACAAGGGGATAGCCTTCGAGTTAGGGCGACGTTTTGGCCTGCTCAAAAGGGTTAATCTCAAAGCTTGGTGGCAAGAACGGGAAGATGTCTCGGCAGTGCAGCGCTTGGGCGAATTTATCGAAGAGGTGTTATTGCTGGAAGTGGGGATACTGGACGGTTCTCCCCCGAAACCGATAGCGATTTTTATCGATGAAATTGATAGCGTTTTGGGCTTAAATTTCGCGGTTAATGACTTTTTTGCCCTGATTCGTTCCTGCTATAACCAGCGTGGTTTTAACCCGCTCTATCGGCGTTTGACCTTCGCTTTCTTCGGTGTTGTCACCCCCTCCGATTTAATTACCGACCACCAAATCACCCCTTTTAATATCGGTCATTCAATTCAATTGGAGGGTTTTAAGGAACACGAAGCCCAGCCTTTACTGCGCGGATTGGCCGAGAAATTTAGTAACCCGCAAACTGTCTTAAAAGAAGTCTTTGCCTGGACAAACGGTCAACCTTTTCTGACCCAAAAACTCTGTCAGTTAATTCGCACCGCCACCTCGCCGATTCCCCCCAATGGTGAGGCCCCCTGGATTGAGGACTTAGTACAGAAGAAGATCATTGACAATTGGGAGGCTCAGGATGAACCGGAACATCTGCGGACTATTCGCGATCGGCTTCTCAACAGTCATCGCTCCCAGTTGCTCCTGAGACTCTATGAACGGATTTTAAGGGAAAAAGAGGTGATTGCCGAGGATAGCCCCCCAGAAAAAGAGTTACTTCTATCGGGGTTAGTGATCAAAGACCAAGGCCGGCTGCGGGTCCATAATCCCATCTATCAGGCAATCTTTAACCTCGATTGGCTGGCCCAAGCCAAATCAACCTAAGACTAAATCCTGTTTAAAAGGTATAGGATAGTGGGAAGTGGGAAGTTGTGGAACAATACCCAACTGGGTTTTTAAAGTTAGATTGGGAGTTAATCAAACTATTAAAAACGGATTTGCTATTACACCCGAAGCAATCGCCGATTTAGCAGCACTCGCTCCTATCATTCCAGAGACCAAAACCCTAGTTAGGGAGAGGAATGTAAAGATTGAGAAAATGTATCGTAAGATACAGTGCGGGGGGGTAGTGTGTATAGCTGTTTTCAAGCGCCTTTGGTGTTGGGTTCGGTTGTTGCTTGACCTGGGTGCTAGAGGGCGATTGCACTTTGAGGAGATACATTAATGAAAACAAATGTAATATACATAACGGCTGTATTAACTTTATTGGGACTAACTGTGTCTCGACAAGCTAAAACATTTAACTTAAGTGAAAACAAAAACTTTCAAATAGCTCAATCTGGTCAAGTATATAAGTGTATAAATGATCATGACAGATTTTCGATAGTGCCAGGTATTCCTGGTGCAACTTTTAGTAGGATTAGTTGCCTGATCCCGGTAAAATCGGTAAAAAGATGTATGCAAAAAACTATTTTGGATAAAACTTTCCAGCGTTGTGGTTTAGCCATACCACCTTTACATGGTGTTCCAGTCAATACATATTATTCCATAACTGTTTTGTCGGGACTTCCCACATTTTTTACTATCGATTAATTTACAGGAATATCTATCCATGTATCGATTAGTGTGGGAATCTCCGATCCCTCAATATTTTTGAGAACTTGTTTCATGGCTTAAGTAGGTGCATCTTCATCTTTCATTGTACCTTATCTAATCATATCTACATATCTAATAGTGTTCCTCAAATTATATAGTCATTTCAGATAAGTCTGATACACTCTAGACTGGTTAAACCCTTATGAACTCTGGCATTGCTATTCTCAATCTTAATTGAAATGACTATAACTTTCCTCCTCTACCTCGGAATACTAGGCGCAGCTTCAACCCTCAAGCGCAAACTTAAGCCATAAAAGTCGGCTAAATTGCTTCTAAAAATAGCATAAATGCCCCTTCATTCAGTCAGTTGAGGGGTGTTATTTTTTCCCTTTATTAACTTGATTAAATCCCTTAAAAATCGACGATGATCGCATTATAGCAAAATGACAAAACCTTCCTGAGTAAAATGTTTATCATGGGTCAATATCTCGATAATTTCCAGTTCTCGCATCGTCTGCATAGAGATACAATCAATGAGACTATATTCTTTGTCAGGACGATTTTGGTAGAGAGTTAGACCTGCTAAAAATGATTCATGAGTTTGGTGGACTACCTGAATATTGGGATTTTTGATTATTCCTTGAACCAGTTGACAAGCACGTTGTCGCATCTGACTCCCGTAAGCTGAAAAAAAAGTCAAAGTTTCTGCTAAAACTTCTTCAGTTGTCACGAGACAAAATTGTTCTAATCTGCGAGTAATAGCAATTACTTGACCGTGCCAATTATCCCTAGGATTGATGGATGCTGTCCAATAAAATGTATCAGCAAAGATAGTTCTCATGAATCGCTTTTAGGAATACCATAGATATAGTGGTCATGTTCTTGTGCGCCGTCCCTCGGCAAATTGTTGATTTCTGTTTCGGTCATGCCGGCTGTAATATTTTCAAAAAGTTCGAGAAGCGATTGGGCCGTTGTCTTGCTGGATTCTTCTTCTTGTTGATGCCAATGGGATTGGATGGCTTGTTTTATAGCATCAATGACTGAATCTAAAGAATTTCCTTCTGCTATATATCCTTCAATTTCAGGACTGTAAGCAGAATATTTTCCTTCTCTCTTTTCTATTTCAATACTGACTTTTGATTTCATCGCTCACCTGTTTAAATTAAATAAATATCTTAACTCAATTGTAATTTGTAGGAATGGAGATTCGCCAACTGCGTGAATCGCTCGTTAGGGAGAGTGCGATCGCTCTGTCACGAGTAGGGTGCGTTCCCTGATGCAATCCTTGTTACTCCATCGTTTGATCAAGGGGAACGCACCATCTTTAAGTTAACCGAGCCGTATTGACTCCCCTGCCATCACCCCGACAATTTGTCGGTCTAACTGTTCTAAATTTTCCGCCGGTTCAAGGCAGCATAACCCTTGACAAATTAACCCAAATGTGCTATGGGGCAAACTGGCATCGACTCGATACACCGCAGTGGGTAAATAGCGATTTAACAGCGGCTCGATCGAGCTTTCCGGGGCGCGCAGACAGAAACCGTGACGATAGTGATCGAGAGCGACAAATAAACTGGGGCAAGCGGTGGGGGACTTTTCTAGGATGGTACTAAAAGATTGCAAGGCCTTTTCGGCCCGATCGAGATATTCTAGATTTTCCGTCAATCGCGACAGACGAACTAAATTAGCGATCGCAATTCCGTTAGCCGAAGGGGTAGCATTATCCGTATAACCCCGTTCTCGCACGATTAGATCGAGACTATGATCAGAAGCGGTATTAAAATACCCTCCCTCATCCTCGGCCCAAAACCAGCGATCGAATTCCCCTTGTAGATCGATAGCAGCCTCTAACCAGCGAGTTTCTTGGGGTTTAGCGGTTTGCAAGTCCAGTAAAGCCTTAATAAAATAGGCAAAATCCTCCGATTGGGCCAAAACCGATGCCTGACCCTGATAATTCAAGCGCTGAAAACGTCCATCTAACCACTGATGCTTGAGAATAAACTCGGCCGCTTGAGTGGCCATTTGCCAGTACAAAGGTTCGCCAAAGACAGCAAAGGCCCGGGCCAAACCGGAAATCATCAAACTATTCCAAGCGACGATCATTTTTGTATCCGTTACCGCCGGAATTCGTCCCGGCCAAGAGACGGTTTTCGCCTCCTGATTGTCTCTGGCCGGGGGAAAAAGAGCTAATTGAGCCTGAGAACTGCCATAACGCCGAATAAATAACTTATCGAGGATATTTTCTATCTCCTTTGATAATTCTCCTCCTTGCCGACGCTGCAACACATTACGACCCTCAAAATTCCCTTCGGCAGTGACGGTAAAATTAGCCTGCAGCAGCCCCAATTCCTCGATCGAGAGATAATCCCTTAACTCTAAATCCGACCAGACATAAAAGGCTCCTTCCTCCGGTTCTCTATCCGTGGCCTTCTCAAAACTATCGGCATCTTGGGCCGCATAAAAATAACCTTCTGGGGCGGTCATTTCCCGTTTTAGCCAGTTAACCGTGCCTTTAATCCCTCTCTCAAAGGCCGCTTCTCGATCACCCGCACTCCACAAATTGGCTAAATATTCGACAATTTGCCCGTTATCGTAGAGCATTTTTTCAAAATGGGGAACTGTCCACGTCGAATCCACTGTATAACGATGGAATCCTCCCCCTACATGGTCATAGATTCCCCCCAAGGCCAGATCTTCCCCCCGTTGATAGGCCGCTTGCTGGAGGGAATCCTCAAAATCGTCACCAAAGCGACTGCCCTGCAAAGCCAGATTAGCATAGGGAATCATCGGAAAACTGGGCCGACCGTAGTTATTGGGATTAACCTGAATCACCGCCGTATTTTTCTCGATTCCTGTGGCTAAAAGGGAAGGAGCGGCTAAATTGGTCTCTGCTCGCGGCAAAATAGCCGATTGACGCAGTGCGCCCAGCATTTCGGCCGTAAATTTGCTTAATTTGTCTTTTTCCTCGTCATAATAGCGACGTACCGATTGCAACACTTGCAGAAAACCGGGCCGGTTAAAGCGCGGTTGCACGGGAAAATAGGTGCCACCATAGAAGGGAATTAAACTATCGGGTGTTAGGAAGACATTCAGCGGCCAACCCCCTTGACCGACCATCATCTGCAATGCTTGCATATAGATGCTATCGATGTCCGGTCTTTCCTCGCGATCAACTTTGATCGGCAAAAAATACTGATTGAGATAATCGGCAATGGCTCGATCGGAAAAAGCTTCTCCTTCCATAACCGTACACCAATGACAGCTAGAATAACCGATCGAGAGAAAGATCGGTTTATCTTCTCTCCTGGCAATTTCTAGGGCGCTGTCACACCAATACCACCAATCGATCGGGTTTTCGGCGTGTTTTCGCAGGTAAAGACTTTCAGATTTAGCCAGATGATTAGTCATGGGAAAAGGGGAATTTTTGCTCTTGCTGCTTATCAGTTTAAGCTAATTAGAGACTAACCGGAATCAAGCCTCTGCTCATGCTGAAAACTTCGATCGCCCTAGTATTTTTTCTCACTCAATCTTTGTCCCTTAACCCGCAAGTGCAGGGGGTGGCTAATCATTTAATTGGGGTTATGGATACGACGCAACAAGCGCAGACTAACCCCCGCATTGCTAAGGTGCAAATGACTACCTGTGCCGTGGATTTTTCCCCCAAACAGGATAATATTTATCTTTATCAGGAACAGGCGATTATCGATCGCTTAAATCAACCCTATCGTCAAAGAATTTTAGTCATTCAACCTAGCCCCGATAATTCCACTGTGGAATCAAAAGCCTATAAGTTAAATAATGCCCCTAACTTTATTAATTTTTGTAACAAAGACTTGACAGAAAGAAAATTAAATGTGTCAGATTTGGCCGAGTCGGTGTGTACTGTGTTTTTAAAACCGATAGCGGGGGGTTATCGGGGAGAAACTCCCCCCCAGGGTTGTCCCACTAATGCCAGAGGTGCGGTAAAAATAACTAATACAATTATTCTACATTCCCAGGGCATGGATACCAGCGATCGAGGTTATGATAGCCTTGGGCGGCAGCTGTGGGGTGCGCGGGATAATTTCTATCAATTTCGCTGGCAAAAACCCTAAAATCGGCTCTCCTGTTTCATTAATGCCACATCGAGAGCAAAATAGGTCAAAATCAAATCGGCCCCCGCTCGTTTCATACTGGTTAAAGTTTCCAAAATCAGGCTTTTTTCGTCAATCCAGCCCTGTTTTGCCGCCGCTTTAATCATGGCGTATTCCCCACTAACATTGTAAGCGGCAACGGGAAGATGGCTACTATCGCGCAGACGACGGATAATATCGAGGTAGGCAAGAGCGGGCTTAACCATAATAATATCTGCCCCTTCTGTTATGTCTAAACTGGCTTCCCGTAACGCTTCCCGACTATTAGCCCCATCCATTTGATAGGTTTTCTTATCACCAAATTTTGGCGCTGATTCTAAGGCATCTCGGAAGGGACCATAATAAGCAGAGGCATATTTAGCCGTATAAGCGAGAATTCCCACATCCAAATAGCCAGCCGCATCTAAAGCTCGACGGATCGCCCCAACCCTACCATCCATCATATCGGAAGGAGCGACGAAATTAGTCCCAGCTGCCGCTTGCGAGAGCGACATTGTCACTAAAACTTCTAGGGTTTCATCGTTGAGAATTTTACCGTCTTGGACGATACCATCATGACCATAAATTGAAAAAGGATCAAGAGCAACATCGGTGATAATAATTATTTCAGGTACTTCTTTTTTGATCGCTTTCACTGCCCTTGGCACTAAACCATCGGGATTATAACTTTCTCTGCCGAAATTATCTTTTTTATCTTCGGCAATCAGGGGGAAAAGAGCGATGGCATTAATGCCTAAGTTATAGGCATTAACCACTTCTTTGAGCAATAAATCGAGGGAATAACGATAACAATCGGGCATAGAAGGAATAGCAACCCTTTGATTTTCTCCCTCCATGATAAAGAGGGGATAAATCAAGTCATTAACGGTTAATTCGGTTTCACGAACAAGACGGCGAATCGCTGGAGTGTAACGAAGACGACGGGGACGAATCAGCATGATAACGGCGAGTCAAAAATAAAAAGTAAACAGTAAATAGCTAGGTTTTCTCTAGTTTTTTGCTTAGGAAAAAACCGGGGATAGGACAATCAAATAATCCTGATCCCCCTGACTAATTAGTGAAAATCGGGACTATGACGAATCAAACTCATAAACTCTTGACGAGTCTTAGCAGAATCAGCAAAAATACCGCGCATGGCACTCGTAGAAGTCCAAGAACCGGGTTTTTCAACCCCGCGCATTACCATACACATATGAGTCGCTTCAATCACCACAGCTACCCCTTGAGGTTGCAGTAATCCTTGTAAAGCATCGGCAATTTGTGCGGTTAAACGTTCCTGTACTTGCAGTCGTCTGGCGTACATTTCACAGATGCGGGCAATTTTCGATAAACCGATCACTTTCCCGTTAGGAATATAGGCAACATGAGCGCGGCCGATAATGGGTAAAATATGGTGTTCACAGGAGCTAAAAATATCGATGTCTCGGATTAAAACCATCTCGTTAGCATTCTCGTGAAAAACTGCCCCATTCAGCAATTCATCTAGGGATTGCTGATAACCAGAAGTGAGAAATTTTAGGGCTTTTACTACTCGTTTAGGAGTGTCTCGTAAACCTTCGCGATCGGGATCTTCTCCTAATCCTAACAGCAGTGTTCGTACCGCTTGCATCATCTCGGCTTCCGATACTGGCGATTTAGGTTCGGTAATCACTTCGGGAAAGTGATTGTAGTCATCATTGTGGAAAATTGCTTTGGACTTAGCTAAGGTCATAGATATTTTTACGGACTCCAATAGTTAATTAATCGGCAAAGTTTTCTGATTTTACCAATGTCAATAAATACCCTTTGCTAGAGTATTTATTTTTCTGGGCATCTAGACGATAACTAATGAAAGCTATCGGGTTATTCCCTCGTCTTTGGGTTTATCTCCGGTACGGAAATCTGGAAAAATTGATTTTCCTAGTCACCGAAAAAGTCTTGAGTATCTCCCTAGTTAATTGAGGGCAGAGTTCTAGAACACAATTAGTTTATTTTGTCAAGTAGTTCATTTGTTTGCAAAGGTGTCCTGCTTAGAATGATAATCGTTATCATTTTAACAAAAAATTCAGATTTACCAACAAAAACTTTGTCGTCAGATAAATATAGTCCCGTTAAGCTGTTTAAACTATTTTGAAGATGTAGAGATATTTTGCGATTTTATCGCTTATATTCAGCAATATTACTGATTTTTTGATATTCTTCCTCCGAATATAAATCCGCCGGAGAGGTAAGGCGATCGAGAAAGAGGACTCCCTCCAGATGATCGTATTCGTGTTGAAAGATGCGTGCGACAAAATCCCTGAACACTTGACGGATTTCGCGACCATCGCAATCGCAATAAGCCACCTCAATCCACTGATGACGGGGGACAAAACCGCGCCAATTGGGGACACTGAGACAACCTTCCCAACCCTTGACCATTTCCTCGCTCACCTGCAAAATACGCGGATTAATCATGGCAGTGGGTGGCATGATCGGAGCGTCGGGATAACGAGGATTGGGGTGGGAAGCAACGATAAACAGACGCAGAGACCGAGCAACTTGGGGCGCGGCGATTCCCACCCCGTGGGCAGCTTGTACGGTGGTAATCAGGGAATCGATCAAATTTTGACAGTCAGAATCGAGAAAATTATCGATCGCTGCTGCTTTTTGCTGTAGAATTGGGTTTCCTAATTGGGTGATTGTTAAAACTTGTGTCATCTGTCTAAAGATTAATTGTTTCCCTCTGAAAATCATTTTATCTTGAGCGGCAAAATCTCGCTAAACTGATAAGGTTTCCCCGCAGCAGCACTAGAGCAACTTTATTAATCAAAATTAACCGTGGATAGCAGCGCCCAACAACTTTGGCATAATCTCCTAGAGCGTCTAAAATTACTATTATCCCGTCCCGCTTTCGAGACTTGGTTTCAAACGGCGACGGTTAAAGAATGGCAAAATGATCGCTTAGTAATTCAGGCTGCCAATCCTTTTATTCTTAACCATCTTCAGAAAAATTATCTGTCAACAATTGCCGAAGTAGTGGAGGATATCGTCGGTTATCCCGTCGAGATTCAACTAACGGCACAACAGGGCGATTTGATCGCTATTTTCCAGCCTAACACTAGCTTAGAATCAGAATTATCCCCCACTAATCAACTTAACCCTAAATATAATTTTTCCCGTTTTGTTGTCGGTCCAACTAATCGCATGGCCCACGCGGCTGCTTTAGCGGTGGCGGAATTACCCGGACGCGAATTTAACCCGCTTTTTCTCTGTGGTGGTGTGGGATTAGGTAAAACCCATTTAATGCAAGCGATCGGTCATTATCGTCTAGAATTATATCCTCAATCTAGGGTTTTTTATGTATCGACGGAACAATTTACTAATGATTTAATCACCGCTATCCGTCAAGATAGTATGGAAAGTTTTCGTAATCATTATCGTCATGCCGATATATTATTAGTGGATGATCTGCAATTTATTGAAGGAAAAGAATACACTCAAGAAGAATTTTTTCATACCTTTAATACCCTGCACGAAGCGGGAAAACAGGTGGTTTTAGCCTCCGATCGCCTCCCCAAACAGATTCCCAGTTTACAGGATCGTTTAATTTCTCGCTTTTCTATGGGATTAGTCGCCGATATCCAAGCACCAGATATCGAAACTCGTATGGCAATTTTACAAAAAAAGGCCGAGTATGAAAATCTGCGTCTCCCACGAGAAGTTATCGAATATATTGCCGTTAATTATACTTCTAATATTCGCGAATTAGAGGGGGCATTAATCCGAGCTACTACTTATATTTCTATCTCCGGATTGCCGATGACGGTAGAAAATATCGCGCCGGTTTTAAATCCACCAATGGCCAAAATTGCCACTTCTCCTGAGATTATTATGGCGGTAGTAGCGGAAAAATTTCAACTCTCGATCGCTGATCTAAAGGGAAATTCCCGCCGGCGAGAAATTAGTTTTGCTCGACAGATTGGGATGTATTTGATGCGTCAACACACGGATTTAAGTTTACCGCGCATTGGCGAAGAATTTGGCGGCAAAGATCACACCACCGTTATTTATAGCTGTGATAAAATCAACCTTTCCCAACATCAAGATCGACAATTACAAGAAATATTAGCCCAACTCATCGAGCGAATTAACTCCCTCAGTCGCAATCAGTAGTTGGGGGGAATTATGAATTGGGAATTGGGGAGCAGGCAGTGGGGACTATTTTCATCGGAGAGTGAACAGTAATCAGTGAACTGAAAACTCACATCTGATAACTGATAACTGATAACTGATAACTGAGATTAACTACAGGGGAATAAACTGGCAATTGTAGCGAGGAGACGAGAGGTCATGGGTAAACTATCGATCACCATAGCTGTACATAATAACATCATGTAAAGAATGGAATATTTAAACAGCGATCGAGCCATGTCCCGATCAAAAGGATTCTGTTTTAATCGCCAAGCTTTTTTCAGGAAAACAAACCCTAAAACCAAAGCCGCTACACCATAAACCACACCACAGGCAGCCAAGGGATAAATCAGGAGGAAAGTGAAAGGAACGACGATTAAAGTATAGAGCCAAATCTGCTCGCTAGTGGCTTCTTCCCCTTTAACTACGGGCATCATCGGGATATCCACTTCTGCATAATCATCCTTGATCATTAAAGCTAAAGCCCAAAAATGGGGAGGAGTCCAAAGGAAAATAATGGCGAATAAAATCCAGGGAATCCAACCGAGATCCCCCGTTACTGCCGCCCAACCGACGAGGGGAGGAATCGAGCCAGCTGCGCCACCGATAACAATATTTTGGACACTATGACGCTTGAGCAGATGGGTATAAATCAGCATATAAAATGCGATACCGGTCATTGCTAAAAATCCGCTCAAAGTATTGACAAAAAAGACAAAAAGTGCTAGGGAAAGGGAGGCTAAAACGAAGGCAAAAATGAGGGCGTGGAGGGGTTGCACGCGTCCAGAGGGAATGGGACGGGCGCGGGTGCGAAGCATGGTGTGATCGATGTCGCGATCATAGATGCAGTTTAAGGTTTGAGCTGCGGCGGCGGCGAGAGTGCCACCGAGGAGAGTAAGAAAGAGTAAGAGAGGGGAAACCTGACCTTTAGAGGCGATTTCCATAGCAGCAGCCGTGGTAATCAGTAGTAGAGGAATAATTCGCGGTTTAGTGAGTTGATAATAACTTTTAGCGACTTGTAAAAAATTATCGTGGTGGCGAAGGGCTTGAGTTCCAGTCATCGTGATTAAATCCTTAGAGATGGCTTATAGGCGCGAAAGAACGATCGCGAAGGGCAAAAGTGGTAAAAGCGACGAGGGTTCCCACCAATAGCGCACCGATGCTGTGGTGGGTAATGGTTAAGGGTTCCACCTGTAGATGTAGTTTCAGGGTGGCAACGCCTAAAAACACCTGTAGGGCGACTAATCCCCCGGCGCTAAAAGCTAGTTTTTTGAGGAGAGGATGGATAGCGGCAGTTCGCCAAGCGAAGAAAACTAGGATTAACACCGAGATGGTGGCGGGAAAAACCCCGATAATGTGGCTATTCATCACCGTGCAGAGTTGGGAAACCGTTAAACACTGATGGGCTGCCCAACGGGAACCGACGAGACCACCGAGGAGACATTGCAGATAAACTAGAGCGGTGGCGACTATTCCCATCCCAGTTAGTTTCCCGACTGTACCGGTGCCACGATAGGGAGTCAGACAGATAGCAATAACGATTAGGGTGGAGAAAAAGAGCAAAGCTGTGGCTAAATGGGCCGTTACGATGTCAAATCGCAGTAATTGGGTCACGGTTAATCCTCCCAGGACTCCTTGCAGGAGAATTAAAGCCAAAGCAGCGATCGCAGAGGGGAACAGCCAAGTAGGAAGATGGCGACGATACCACCAAGACAGACCGACGAGAGCGATCGTACTAAACCCGATCAAAGAGGCATCGAGACGATGAAACCACTCCAGAAATACCTGTAGATTCATCTGCTGACTGGGAATCCATTGACCGTAACAGAGGGGCCAATCGGGACAAGCTAAACCAGCGTTCATAACTCTGGTGGCAGCGCCCACCACCATGAGGGCGAAAGTAGCGATCGCAATTTTCCAGACTAAGCGGCGCATCCACACCTGAATATTGCCAGTTTCTCTTAGGGGTGTCGGGTTAAAAACAGATTCGGTCATCGGTTTGCCTGTTCTCAAGGAGTCTGTCATCAAAGATCCTGGCTTTGTTTGCCAGTTAGTTATCACTGTGAATGAGTTTTTTTACGACTGGTAAAACCTTTTAGATATTCTTTAGATTTCTGGCCATTTCCGTTACATTTGTTTACATAAACTCAGAATAAAACATAAAAATTAGTTATTTTAAATACTTTCCCCGAAAACGATCCCAAAGAAAAGATAAAATTCTCAGAAGATGCTGGTTAAATTTCCCATCTATAGGGGAATCATGTTTTAGCCTTGAATAAGTAGCCACTATTAAAAATATTGAAAAGACCGTGAAAATTCCCAGCAGTATCCTGACCCTTGTACTCGGGATCACCTTAACCTTAATTAGTCTCTGGTATGGCCAAAATCATGGCTTAATGCCCGTGGCCGCTTCTGAAGATGCTCAGGAGATAGATAATATCTTTAATCTGATGATGACCATCGCCACGGGACTATTTTTAATAGTTGAAGGCGTGATCATTTATATAGTGATTCGCTTTCGCCGTCAACCCGGCGATCAAACTGACGGGCCGGCAGTGGAGGGCAATGTCCCCCTAGAAATCTTCTGGACAGCCATTCCGACGGTAATCGTCTTTATCCTTGCCGTCTATAGCTTCGAGATTTATAACAATATCGGCGGTCTCGATCCCTTGATTTCTAAGGGTGACAAAGGAGAAATCGCCCACCACGGTCATCACCACGGCACGATGATGGCCCTAGGCGGCGATCGCAGGGTAGCCCTAGGTATCGGCAATTCCTACGATGGTGAAGGAGTTCCCCCCCTAGTGGTCAATGTTAAAGGTATTCAATACGCTTGGATCTTCACCTATCCCGAAACTGGCATTGTTTCCGGAGAACTACACGCTCCCGTCAATCGCCCCGTGCAACTGAATATGGAAGCGGGAGATGTGATCCATGCTTTCTGGGTTCCCCAATTGCGTCTAAAACAGGACGTTATCCCCGGACAGGAAACGGTGTTATCGTTCACATCCAACCAAATTGGTCAATATCCGATCATTTGTGCGGAACTTTGCGGGGCCTATCACGGTGGCATGAAATCTAGCTTTGTAGTTCACTCCCAAGGGGATTACGACCAATGGGTGCAGGATAACACGATCGCCGAAGTTGACAGCGATCAAACCGTAGCCATGACCACTAAAGATCGCTCTGATAGTCAATATTTGACCCCCTACACCGAAGAAATGGGCATAGACGCTGAAATCCTCGCCCAAGTTCCCCATCAGCACCAAATGTAATTTTTCTTGTCATCTAAAATCTTGGCATTATGACAGCATCAACGGAAATAACCAGCCCAGCAACTGTTCCCGAGGTGATCCATCACCGCAAGTGGACCGATTACTTTACTTTCTGCACCGATCATAAAGTCATCGGTATTCAATATCTGGTGACTGCCTTTCTTTTCTTCTTTATTGGCGGTGCTTTCGCAGAAGTGCTGCGGACGGAATTAGCCACTCCTGACCCCGATTTCGTCTCCCCAGAACTATATAACCAATTCATGACCATGCACGGAACGATCATGATCTTTCTTTGGATCGTTCCAGTTGGGGCAGGTTTTGCCAATTATCTCATTCCCCTGATGATTGGGGCGGAAGATATGGCTTTTCCTCGTCTTAACGCTGTGGCTTTCTGGCTTAATCCCCCCGGCGGGCTGCTATTATTATCCAGTTTCTTTGTCGGCGCTCCCCAGTCCGGTTGGACTTCCTACCCACCTTTAAGCTTAATTAGCGGCAAATGGGGGGAAGAATTGTGGATTTTGAGCCTTTTATTGATCGGGACTTCTTCGATTTTAGGCTCGATTAATTTCATCACCACGATCCTGAAAATGCGGATTCCTGAGATGGATTTGTACAGTATGCCGCTATTTTGTTGGGCAATGCTGGCCACCTCGACTCTGGTACTGCTTTCCACCCCCGTTCTCGCTTCTGCTCTCGTTCTCTTGTCCTTTGATTTAATCGCCGGCACGAGCTTTTTTAACCCCGCCGGCGGTGGCGATCCGGTGGTTTATCAGCATATGTTCTGGTTTTACTCCCATCCTGCCGTTTATATCATGATTTTGCCCTTTTTCGGCACGATATCAGAGATATTACCAGTTCACGCCCGTAAACCGATTTTTGGTTATCGAGCGATCGCCTATTCCAGTCTCACCATCTGTTTCTTGGGTTTAATCGTTTGGGCCCACCATATGTTCACCAGCGGCACCCCCGGCTGGTTACGGATGTTTTTCATGGCGGCAACCATGTTAATCGCCGTTCCCACGGGCATTAAAATCTTTAGTTGGTGTGCCACTCTTTGGGGGGGTAAACTTAGTCTCAATACGTCTTTATTATTCGGGGTCGGTTTTCTGTCTTCCTTCCTCATCGGTGGTTTGACTGGGATTATGTTGGCTTCTGTTCCCTTCGATATCCACGTCCACGATACCTATTTTGTTGTCGGTCACTTCCATTATGTACTATTTGGTGGTACGGCCATGGCCCTGTTTTCTGCCGTTTACCATTGGTTCCCGAAAATGACCGGACGGATGTATAACGAGACTCTCGGTCGTATCCACTTTGTTCTCACTTTTATCGGTTTG
The DNA here is from genome assembly GCA_007095785.1 of Microcystis aeruginosa Ma_SC_T_19800800_S464. Taxonomy (GTDB): domain Bacteria; phylum Cyanobacteriota; class Cyanobacteriia; order Cyanobacteriales; family Microcystaceae; genus Microcystis; species Microcystis aeruginosa_E. The sequence goes on along the minus strand of SFBL01000106.1, from coordinate 21,560 downwards.
AATTTAACTTTCATGCCGATGCACGAATTGGGATTATTGGGTATGAACCGTCGTATTGCCCTGTATGATGTGCAATTTCAGAGTTTAAATGTTCTTAGTACCGCAGGAGCTTATATTCTCGGTATATCGAGTATTCCCTTCGCTATTAATATGGTCTGGAGTGCCTTTAAAGGTCAACCCGCCGGCCGTAATCCTTGGCGCGCTTTAACCCTAGAATGGCAAACCTCCTCCCCCCCAATTATCGAGAATTTCGAGGAAATGCCGATTCTTTGGTCCGGCCCCTACGATTACGGTATTGATATGGAGGAATCAGAAGCAGAGGAATCAGTACAAGATCTCCTCGCTGAAGTGGGCGCAGAATCCCAATAATCAGTTATCAGTTATCAGTTATCAGTTATCAGATGTGAGTTTTCAGTTCACTGATTACTGTTTACTGTTTACTGATCACTGAGAAAAAGCTCCCCGTCTCCCGTGTAAACTAAGGACATTCAATCATGCAAGGTTCAACGCTCGAAAATTCTCAAATCTCTGTCGATTATCATCAGGAAACGGTGGAACACGGGCATCATGGCCACCCGGATCATCGCTTATTCGGTTTGGTTTTGTTTCTAGTGGCGGAAAGTTCCATCTTTTTAGGCTTATTTACCGCTTTCTTGCTCTACCGTACCATGTTACCCGTTTGGCCCCCCGCTGGCACGCCAGAATTAGAATTAACCCTACCGACAATTAACACGATTATTCTGGTGTCTAGTAGTTTTGTTATGCACATGGGACAAAAAGCCATTAAACAAAACAATAACGCCGGTTTACAATTTTGGTTCGGTATTACTGCCCTGATGGGAATTATCTTCCTTTGTGGTCAAGGATACGAATATAGTCACGCTGAATTTGGTCTCACAACTAATGTTTTTACCAGCGCTTTTTATGCCTTAACTGGATTCCACGGTCTCCACGTTACTTTCGGTTTAGTGCTGATTCTATCGGTCCTCTGGCGTTCTCGTCAAAAAGACCACTATTCTAGTCAATCTCATTTTGGTGTGGAAGCGGCAGAATTATACTGGCATTTCGTCGATGTGGTCTGGATTATCCTGTTTTTACTGGTGTATATCTTGAGATAGTTTTTGTTATTTAGTGGGAGAAAAGGGCGATCAAGCGATCGCCCTTTTTTGTATATTTCAATTTATACTAAATCCAGTTATCAAAGACTGATTATTTATTCCCCCTTTTGCCTTTTGCCTGTTTTCATAAGTAGCCTATACTCAACTGATTTAGTATCAATTTACAGCAGTTATCTTATAGGTTATACTTCATTTTTATGAGAAAAGCTTTAACTGATAACTGATAACCGAGTAACTGATAACTGATAACTGATAACTGATAATTAACGACGACCGAATAAACTCCAACCTTTGCCACCACTAACGGCCGGTTCAGCTTTTTCAGCGACGGGAGCAGCTTCTGCGGGGGTTTCCTCACCGGAAAGATTAGAAAGATCGTAGTTTTCTACTAGATAAAGAGACGCTTTTTCAATAGTAGAATAATCCCAGAAAAGGGTAGAAGGTAACTCTTGACCGACCCAATCTTCTAGATCACCCACCATCGTTACTGCATCGATCGAATCTAAACCATAACGGGTTAAAGGTTCAGTCACATTAATCGTTTTTGCATCCAAAGATAACTGATCGGCTAACTGTTTGACTAACCAATTTTGTACGAGATTATTAAGATTGGAGTTGGAGTTCATGGGTTTTTTCCTCGGTAGTTTGTGAATGGGCTAATTGAAAAGGCACGATCGAAAAATGTTGATTTTCTCGATATAATTTCAGCAATTCTTGGGCAACATTTTCTACATACACCTCAGATAGAGTGTAAGGCAGCGGCCGGAGAGTTCGCAGTAATCGGTGTAAACTCAACACCAACCATTCCCCCCGGGCAAAAAATTCACCCAAGATGGAACGATTATAAAGCCAAGTGTGTAAACAAGCGGAAGCGGCGTGTAAAGTGCAGTATTTCTTGGCAATCTCGAACAATTCGGGTGATTGGTCGTGACCATACTCGAATTTCGATTGACTAATCTGTTCATCGTGAGCATTTAGTTCCTCTAAAACTAAATTACCCAACATCAATAGATTTTCTAATACTTCCCGGTCCACCTCCTGAGAATCCTTCAATCCTTCTAGCATATCAAGGGCAATCTCTAAACCCTGTAGGGAATCATCCATTCCCCGGCCAAATAATTCTAAATTATTGGGTTCAAAGGGAGGAACCGACTTTTCTAGGCTAAAAATCGCCTCTAACCGGCTTTTTAACGCCGACATGGTGCGCAAGTTGCGTTTAGCCCGATATTTGGTTAAAGGACGCAATTGTAGGATTAAAGCATGAAGATTGACGATCGAACTGCCGTCAAACATACTGATAATCGAATTATCCCGCAGTAGCTTCTGGAAGATGCCGAATTCGTGTTCTTCTCGCATATAAAAACGCGATCCCAACACCACATAAACACTATTAACCATCTCCTCCAGACGGACAGTAACAAAATATTTTACTACCGAAGCCCAGACGCTAAACTGTTCGGGGATGATATGAAAACCTCTCGCAGCTGGAATCGTCTCGCAATCACAAATAAGGATGTCAAGGAAAGCATCCACGAGAGTGCGCCGGGGTTGGGGCAAATCCATCACAGTTTTCTGATAAATTACCCGATTAAGGGCAAAACTGAGGGTAGTTCTCAAAGCGGTATCGGCTGCCCCGTGGGAAAAAGCAGCGCACAACATCCTGGTAATCTGGAAACCTTTCAGAGCTAATTCTAAACCGTCTCCCTCCTCCCGTAAACGCATGGAATCGGGGACGAAACAATCCTTAAAACCAATCCCACTCATATCCGAGGCGCGCACGCCATGGGTGTAGATTTTCGGCAAATTATAGTATTTTTCGGGGTCTAATTGCCGTTTATCGACCATAAATAGGGTTAAACACTTTGGGCCGCCGTTAGCATCGGTTTTCGCCAAAATAAAGGAAACTCCAGAGATAGTCGCCCGGTTAATCGGCCATTTCTCCCCATTGAGAATATAACCTCCTTCCACCTTCGTCGCGGTTAGATCACCATTGATCAGATCGCTGCCGTGTTCCTTTTCCGAGTAACCTAGACACATTGCCCCATAGTCATCCATGATAAAACGGGCGAGCTTCTGTTTCTGTTCCGGGGTTCCCGCCATCCAGTTTAAAAACGACCAGAATAGGGTAGTAAAAGCGATGCCGATAGTTTGATCCCGTCGGGAAAGTACCCGCACAAAAGCGACAAATTCCTCAAAAGAGGTGAATTCACCGCCGCAATCCGTGGGAATGTAGTAGTGTTGGAGTTTCCAGTCGTATAACCAGCGAATTTCCTCGTGGGGAAATTCTTCGCTCTCGTCAATTTCGATCACCCGCTTGTAGGATAGAGGGTTATCAGGATTGAGAGGATCGCCTAAGTCTTTTTCCAGTGCTTCAGCAGTCCAGTATTGCTTAAGCTTTTTCATAGTGCCTCTAGGACAGATACAATGTGTTTTTCGTCCATGCCTTCGCTGAGAAGACCCGACCATGCACAAAAATTAATGACCATTCTAGACGTTTTGCTGTAGAGTAGCAATAATTTTTAATTTCGCCTTTACCTTAAATGGGGTAAAATCCGCCTTAGAGCAGTAATTATGCCCAAATTGAGGTGATTAGACCGCCTTAGTTAAGGGGGCGTTAGACCGATGGGGGTGGGATATTAGGATGGGGGAGAGTGCTAGACTGCAGGAAGGGGTATGATTAATAGTTATGCGGCTCGTTCTCTGTTTACACTTTTTCCTTGAATGTAATATTCAACTGGCAGATTAGGATGAGAATTTTTAAGGTACAAGTTTTGCTTGCCATAGGGTTTAGAAGTCTAGGAAGAATATGATGATGGAATCAATAGATGAACGGATAGATGCCAAAATTGGTGAGGTTCGTACTGAATCTATCGATCTCAGCTTTGGAGAAATCATCAGTTTATATTCTCAAAAGGAACTCATTATTCAACCAGAATATCAAAGGTTATTCCGATGGTCTAATCAACAAAAGTCTCGTTTAATAGAATCCATACTTCTTGAGTTGCCAATACCACAGATATTTACTATTGAGAACTCAGATGGGGTTTTGGAGTTAATTGATGGCTTACAACGCCTTAGCTCTGTGATTCAATTCATTGATGCCAATGTACTGAATTTCACTGATATAGATGGAGAAAAGCTGAAATCTCTAAAGTTAGAAGGTTGTGATCAGATTTCAGAACTTAATGATCTGACTTTTGAAGATTTATCATTGAGACTCAAGCTTAGGATCAAAAGATCCTCTGTAAGGACAGTAATTATTAAAAGGCAAAGTAATTCTTTTCTGCGTTATGAAATGTGGAAACGGGGTCTATACTGATAGTTTCTTCAGCAAAATAGTCCTAAAAGTCTTTCCCAGTAAATATTTCACGATTCTATAAGCAAAAATTATCACACAAAGTCGAGAAGAGCCAAATACTGGGGGATCAATTCTAGCTCCACAGGAAATTCGCAACTGTTCTTCTAGGATGTTTGGTGAGCCAGGTATAAAGTTCTATAGGTTTCTCCAAGAAAGATCCTCCTATTCAAACTTTAAGACTTGCATAGATACATTGTCTCAATCAGAAAAAGAACAAAAGGGAGACGAAGAGCTTGTCTTAAGATTTTTTGCCGCAAAAAATGCTCAAGATCTCTTCCGGGGGAGTGTGAGAGATTGGTTAGACACATACATGGAAAATATATTATTTGGAGAAATACAATTTGATTATTCCACTGAAACACAAGACTTTAATAGATTATTTGATTACTTGAGCCAAATTCTTGGCAGTGGTGCTTTTGTTCGATATCGCGATCAATCACCAATTGGTGCTTTAGCTCCAGCTTATTTTGAAGCTGTTACAATTGGCGTGTTTAGGATACTAGAAAGATTAGAGAATCTGGATAATTCTTCTGTTAGGGATGAAATAATCAAGATTGTTCAGTCAAACAGCTTTAAGGATAATATTGGACCTGGAGCTAACTCCAGAACTAAGCTTTCTAATAGAATTAGATGTATTGAAGAAGGTTTAAATCAACTCAGCCTCCGGAGTGATTTGTAATGAGCAACTGGGCGAATGAGATCGAGGCTGATCTCAACTGGAGAGAAGGAGAACTGGCTGCAATTAAACTTCAAATATTAACGACTGATAGGGTTAAGCATCCTGTAAGGTATGAAGCTCTCTTGAGAGCTATTACTACTTTGCTATATGCTCACTATGAAGGTTTTTGTAGATTGGCATGGGATTTATACCTCGATACAATTCAAAGGCAAAATATTAAACGCAATCAATGCCGTGAGGAGGTTATAAAGCTATCGCTAAGGAAGCGCTTTAAAGAACTTGGAGGTGATTTGTCAGCAGATGGAGTTTGGAGCTTTTTTTCCAACGAATTGCCAGCTTTAATTAATGAGAATATTGAATTCAAGATTCGCTTAGAAGCAGATAGCAATTTAAAGCCTATGCTGCTTAAAAAGAACTCTACAGATGCTGGTTTATCATGCTCAATGGTGGATCAACATGAGCTTTTACTTAAGACATTAGTAAGCAGGAGAAATAATATAGCTCATGGGCAGAAAGACATAATTCATGATCTGACTGAGTATAACAAGTATGAAAATGCGGCTTTGGAAGCTATGTATGAGTTAGGACTATCTGTAATTGATTGCTTAGATAATCGGAAGTATTTGAAACCATCAAATCCGCCTAGCTCATCATGAAATCTACGCATTTTAAATAGCCATCGCTGTAGGGTGCGTTCCCTGATGTGGCTCCTACTGCCGCATCGATAGTGATTAGACCGCACAGTGGGGTATTGGGTTTTATTGAGGGGGTGTGAGACCGATGCAGGTGGGATAGTGGGACAGAGGGGGTGGCTCGACCGCAGAGAGCGCTATAATTAATCCCTAGATGCCTCCATGGCTAAATTGAAGTAAGAGTATATGTTGAAAGGAACTATTTATTTGCATAAGTTCAATTATTTTCTTGGATTGGTTCGAGAGATTGGTGGCTGGGATTTCTTATACCGCTATCTAGTACGAGCATTTTATAAAATAACCAAGCTCAATCAGAAAATGGTTCTATTTAATAATGTAGAAATGATTCTGCCTTACGATAGTCGATTCGGAACGGAAATTTTCCTCAAGGGAAGCAAGTTGGATTGGGGATCTGAAATTATCCTTCATCAGTTCTTAGATATTAATAAAGACTTTATTGATGTTGGAGCTAATATTGGTTATTACAGTTTACTTGCTGCTCCTTTATCCAATCAGGTTTATGCCTTTGAACCCGATCCGAGAATGGTTGAACACTTAAAGAGAAATCTTTCCCAGTTTCAAAATTGTCATGTTCTAGAAGAGGCACTTTTTTCCCACCCTGGCACTATGGATCTTAATTTGAACTCAATGCCTGAACTAAATTCGCTGGTCAGGCATAGTCCCCAAGAGAACAAGGTGACAGTCAAGGTAAATACTTTAGACAAATTGATGTCTGATTATCCGTTACTAAGTGTTTCATGTATCAAAACAGATGCTGAAGGAGCAGACTTCGATATACTAATGGGTGGCAAAAATCTTCTAATTCGAGATCAACCTTTGGTCTTGTCCGAAATTTATCCAACAAAGAAGCTCCTTGAATTTATTAAATCTATTGAATTTACCTGTTTTGCTTTCGTCAAACCTAAGGATGAGGATGGAGCTAATTTCCAACCAAAATTCATGAAGATTGAAACAAAACCGACAAACTTTCATATTAAAATGATTTTCTTAGTTCCTAATAGGCTCTTGTCAAGGTTTGAAGAGCTAAAAGATGTCTAACACTGCTTATTCCTAGTAGTGCGATGCCGAAGGCACTGCGTAGCAGTACGCCATCGCTGTAGGGTGCGTTCCCTAATCTAGCTGCGACTGCCGCACCGATAGATTTTTGGGAACGCACCATGCTAATTCATTCGAGCAAGTGATTACAAGCTATACTTTAGAAGGTCATAATCTGAGATTTATTAAACTTCTGAAATCGTAGAGTGAGCAAGGAATCAAGTTCTTTTTTATGTTTCCGATGGGAATCATTTAGACAGAGGCTCCTAACTATGGCACTGTTGAAGATATCGAACCAGGAATCCCGCTCGGACAAGCTGAAAAAGTTTACGGTAAAGCGACGTTACCCCCTGTGCAACTATATCTTTAGTCTTGATTTACAAGGCTCTCAGAAATCAGCCGAGATAAAGTATCCTCGGTAGCCCTGATTCTGTCCCTATTTATAGCTCTCAAAAGGGGGTGGGAATGATGAGATCAAGTTTATTTTCGGTCTGAGGATGACGAAAAGATAATTGTTTAGCGTGTAGGTATAAACGGTCGGACTGCTTACCATTATACAAGCGATCGCCTAAAATTCCTATCCCTAATCCCGCTTGACTATGAACACGAATTTGATGAGTTCTTCCCGTGTAGGGAATAAATTCGAGGCGAGAATAATTGCCTTCTTTCCCCACAACTTTAAAATAGGTTTGACTAGCTTTTCCCCTTTGCCAATCCACAGTTTGATAGGGTCGATTTTGCGGATTTCCCCAGAGAGGTAGGTCAATTATACCCGATTCTGGCTCAACAATTTCTGATAATATAGCTTCGTAGATTTTCTCCACTTCTCGCCGTTGAAATTGTTGGGATAAACAACGATAAATATCTAAACTTTTAGCCAGTAATAATATACCAGAAGTTTCTCGATCTAAACGATGAACGGGAATAAGATTTTTTCCCTGACGACGAAAACGATTGACCACAGCATCTTGACTATCTTGATAACGTCCTGCTACCGATAATAATCCCGCAGGTTTATTAATAACAATTATTCCCTCGTCTTCATAGATAATTTCTAGGGATGAACGTAAACCAGAGAGTAAAAAACCCATGAGAGGTTGACATCTTTCTTGACAAGCACCATAAAATTCTCCCTGTTTTCTATCTCGATTCGATTCTCCCCACCAAAATTCGGCCATAGCGACCGGTTTTAATCCTTTCATGGCGGCATAATTTAATAATTTTGGCGCGCAACATTCCCCTGTTCCCGTCGGTAACAAATTACTGCCCATCAATTTAGCTAAGGAGAGAGATTGTCCAGAAAAGTTGTTTAAACAGTAGGATTGATACAGCAATTCCTGTAACTGTTTGGAGAGGTTCCTACGCTGTTGCTTAAGTTCAATAATTCTCTGATTGGCGAAGTTTATTTTCTCAATTAAGGGTTCTAAAACTTGTTTTTGTTCCTGTTTTAATTGCTTTCTTGCTCTTTTTTCCTGACGACTGAGATTATTTAACTTTTCCAATTCTTCTGAGTTTAAATCTCCTAAATTTCTTAATCTATCTCGTTCCTGTTTATGGTTTTGATGTTGTTTTTGTAAAGCTTGTATTTTGCGCTCAAAACTTGCTTGATTGAGTCGATATAAACCATGTTCGGGAATTGATTGTAGGGTGATAATTTCCCGTTTAATTGTTTCTAAAAGTTGCAAAACTCGCTTTTCTTCCCGAATAATTTTTTCTCTCCCCACTAGAGACGGAACCCAGCCAGCAGCTTCTCCCTGTCCAGAAAAAGCTTTTAAAACTTCTATTTCGCCAGCAGCATTTTCTCCTAACAAAATTCCATACATTTTACCTTGAGGATTGGTGATAGTTGTCATCAAATCTTGGGCGATTTTTTCAGCCAAAAGAGTGCGGGGCAAGCGTAATAACTCGCCCGTTTCAGGACAAATTCCTTGATAATAATAAGTAACTTCCTTCACTCTTTAAGAACAGGAAAAGAGGCCAGAGATACCCCTAAGAAAAACAATTGGCAAAGAAATCAATAGTTTCCTGTAAAGCGACAATAAAGCGATCGATTTCTTCTCGGGTATTATAAAAATATAGACTTGCCCGCGCGCTGCCAGAAGCATCAAAAAGGCGGTGTAGAGGTTGGGTACAGTGATGACCGGAGCGAATAGCGATTCCTTCCTGGTCTAATAAAGTAGCTAAATCACTAGCATGAATCCCTTCCACATTAAAGGCGGCTAAACTAGCCCGACCTTGGCCTGTTAAACTAGGTGGCGGCCCGTAAATTCTTAAACCATCAATTTCTCCTAATTTTTTGAACAAATGAGCGGTTAATTCTTCTTCGTAGGCATGAATATTATCCATACCTAAACCCATTAAATATTCTACCGCAGCACCGAGAGCAATCGCTTCGCCGATAGCGGGGGTTCCAGCTTCAAATTTGTGGGGCAGTTCGGCACAGGTAAAATGGTCTAAATAGACTTCCGCAATCATTTCGCCACCACCAAAAAAGGGCGGCATTGCCTCTAAAATGGCCTCTTTGCCGTACAAAAATCCAATACCGGTGGGGGCGCACATTTTATGACCACTAGCCACCAACCAATCACAATCTATGGCCTGCACATCAATGGCTAAATGGGGGACACTTTGACAGGCATCAATTAATACTTTCGCCCCGACTTGATGGGCAAGGCTGACTATTTCGGCAACGGGATTAATACAGCCTAAGGTGTTAGAAACATGAAGGACAGCAACTAATTTAGTTTTGTCAGATAATAAGGATTTATATTGTTCTAAATCAAAGCTTTCTTCGCTGGTTAATTGCACATATTTAATCACTGCCCCCGTCTTTTGGGAGACAATTTGCCAAGGGATTAAATTACTGTGGTGTTCCATGACCGAGAGAATAATTTCATCCCCTGCTTTCAGGGTATTTAATGCCCAACTGTAGGCGACTAAATTAATCGCTTCCGTAGCGTTGCGAGTATAGACAATTTCCCGACGAGAAGCGGCATTAATAAACCTAGCGACCTTATCTCTGGCCCCTTCGTAGGCTTCCGTTGCTCGGACACTTAAAGTATGCGCCCCCCGATGCACATTGGCGTTATCTTTTTCGTAATAGTTTCGCAGGGTTTCTAATACTTGAATCGGTTTTTGGGAAGTGGCGGCACTATCGAAATAGATAAGGGGTTTATCGTGTACGTTTTGATGAAGGATAGGGAAATCGGCGCGGACTTTTTGGGCGAGAGTTTTTTCTTGGATAATTGTCATTTTAGTCAGGAGTCAGAGGGGTACTTTGGGCAGGTTGGCATCCACCCCGGTAGAGTTATTCCACAGTGCGACAGGCGACGCATTGCCCCAATCTTTGGCGGAGGGATTCTAGAGGAATTTTAGCTAAAATCTCGGCCGAGAAAGCATCAATTAACAAACTGCGGGCGGTGTCGGCGCTTAAGCCCCGGCTTTGCAGATAGAATAAATCATCGGCTTCCAGTTGGCTAACGGTTGCCCCGTGGGAACATTTGACGTTATCGGCGGTAATTTGTAATTCGGGTTTGGTGTTGACTCGTGCCTTGTTAGAAATTAACAAATTCCGATTTAACTGGGAGGCGTTGGTTAATTGGGCGGGCTTGGGAACAAACACTTTACCATTAAAGATAGCGTGAGCGCTACCATCAACGATACATTTATGCAGTTGCTTGGTGATGCCATGGGGATGGTTGAGATAGATGGCGCTGTGGGTATCGGCGGTTTGTTGTCCGGTAATCATGGCTAATCCGTGCAGATTTGTCTCGGTTTGTTCTCCTTTTTGCAGGATATCGAGGTTATGACGGCAGAGTTTAGCTCCTAGATTTATCTCGTTGAGAGTGTAACGGCTATCGCGCCCTTGTTCAATTATCGTGCGTCCGATGTGAAAACCATCTCCTGATTCCCTTTGTACTCTGGTATGGATGACTTCGGCGTTGGCTTCGAGATAAATTTCCGTGACAGCGTTGGTAAAATAAGAGTAATTTAGAGGTAAATCGGAGCAATGTTCGGCTAAAGCCCCGTAATTCTCAATAATATTTACACTAGCTCCCGTTTCCGCCACGATTAGGCTATGGGGCTGATAAAAGCGGGGAATTTCCTCCACAACGGTGATAAATAAGAGATGTATCGGGGTTGTGACGACGGTATTAGCGGTGACGTGAATTACTGCCCCATCGCTTAAACCAGCTTGGTTGAGTGCGGTAAAAAATTCGGGTGTTTTTTCTTTCCCTAGATAGTTGACAAGAACATCTTTTTGTGCATTGGCGAGATTGCTGACGCTGACACCGGCGGGTAAAGCGGAGATATCGGACAATTCGGGCTGATAAATGCCGTTAACGAAGACTAGGTGGCTGTTTTTGGCTTCGGGCAGCAAAAAAGTAGCGAGGGCATTTTTATCGATTGTAACGGGTTGGGGGACGCAAAAATCGATCGCCCATAGTTGACTTAAATCGGTGAATTGCCATTCTTCATCTTTTTTGCCCGGGATGGCTAATTCTTGAGCTTTACTGGCTCCCGATTCTCTTAATTCGAGAATTTTACCGTTATCGATAGTGGGAACCGTTGCTCGGGACAATTTTAACAATAATTCTCCTGATTGTTCAGGTTTCGTGATTATGGCTGTCATTGGTAAGAGGGGTTGGAGGGTTGGGGGTTGGGGTGTAGGGTGTGGGGTGTAGGGTGTGGGGTGTGGGGTGTGGGGTGTGGGGTAGTGGAGCATTTGGCTGAAATTTCCCTAAACCCCTAAATCCCCCCGCAACGCGCACGCAGTGACCACCCTATCTCCCGACTCCTGAATACTGAATACTGATAACTGATAACTGAATACTGATAACTGATAACTGATAACTGATAACTGATAACTGATAACTGATAACTGGTAACTGATAACTGATAGCTAGATTACTTAACGGCTAATAATTGTTCGTCGAGGAAATCGTAGCCAGTTCTTTCTAATTCGAGGGCTAATTCTTTACCGCCACTGGTGACAATGCGCCCATCGTACATAACATGAATAACATCGGGTTCAATGTAGTTGAGCAGACGCTGATAGTGAGTGATAAGTAAAAAAGCGTTATCGGGAGTAGCTAATTGATTGACTCCCTGGGCAACAATTCGCAAAGCATCGATGTCTAAACCGGAGTCAATTTCATCGAGAATTCCTAAAGTAGGTTCTAATAAGGCCATTTGTAGGATTTCATTACGTTTTTTCTCACCACCGGAGAAACCTTCGTTTAAACTTCTGCCAAGAAAGCTAGGATTCATCTGGACAACTTCTAGTTTTTTCTCGACTAATTCCTCAAAGTCAAAACTATCTAATTCTTCCGAGCCTAGATATTTTTGTCGGGCATTATAGGCAACGCGAAGAAAATCGAGGTTACTAACGCCGGGGATTTCTAGGGGATATTGGAAAGCGAGAAAGATACCCATAAGCGCTCGTTCATCGGGTTCTTTTTCTAAAAGGTTTTCGCCTTTATAAATTATTTCTCCCCCAGTTACTTCATAATCGGGATGTCCAGCGATTACTTTGGAAAAGGTACTTTTTCCTGAGCCATTGCGTCCCATAATTGCGTGGGTTTCACCCGCTTTAATTTCGAGGTTAACTCCTTTAAGAATCTGGTTTCCATCAATACTAGCGGTCAGATTTTTTACCGATAAAATTACTTCACTCATGAGATGTTTTTCTAGAACAAAAATATTAGTTTTTGGGGTTGACGGCGAGTCATCAATTGATGGATAAATTGTCTTAGCTTTTGGTGGGTTACGGCTATCGCCTAACCCACCCTACTTTCCTGATTAACCGACGGTTCCTTCGAGCTTGAGACTGAGGAGTTTATCAGCTTCGGCGGCGAATTCCATCGGTAATTTACTGAGGACATCCTTACAGAAACCACTGACTAACATAGAGACAGCATCTTCTTCGGAAATGCCCCGTTGTGCGAAGTAGAATAATTGGTCTTCACCGATTTTAGAAGTAGAAGCTTCGTGTTCTACTTTAGCACTGTTGTTATCCACCTGAATATAGGGAAAGGTGTTAGCTTCGGCATTATCTCCAATCAGCATAGAATCACATTGGGAGTAATTTCTTGCTCCCTTGGCTTTCGGTCCCATTTTCACTAACCCGCGATAACTATTTTGGGAGTTACCCGCAGAAATTCCCTTAGAAATAATGGTACTTTTGGTGTTGCGGCCAATGTGAATCATTTTCGTACCTGTATCGGCCTGTTGTTTGTTATTAGTTAGGGCAATTGAGTAGAATTCCCCGACGGAATTATCGCCAACTAAGACACAACTGGGATACTTCCAAGTAATTGCCGAACCAGTTTCTACTTGTGTCCAAGAAATCTTAGAATTAACTCCTTTACACAGACCCCGTTTAGTGACGAAATTATAAATACCTCCCTTACCATTGGCATCGCCAGCGTACCAATTTTGTACCGTCGAGTATTTAATATCCGCATTATCGAGGGCGACTAATTCCACGACGGCGGCATGAAGTTGATTACTATCGTACATCGGAGCGGTGCAACCTTCTAAATAACTTACCGATGCCCCTTCTTCAGCGACAATTAAAGTTCTTTCAAATTGTCCCGTCTCACCGTTATTAATCCGAAAATAGGTGGACAATTCCATAGGACAGACGACACCTTTGGGTATAAAAACAAAGGAACCATCGCTAAAAACGGCCGAATTAAGAGCGGCAAAATAATTATCACCCACGGGAACCACAGTACCGAGATATTTCTGCACTAAGTCGGGATGTTCCTGTAAAGCTTCCGAAATAGAACAGAAAATAACCCCCTGTTCTGCTAGTTTTTCTTTAAAAGTTGTGGCGATAGAAACGCTGTCAAAGATAGCATCGACAGCGACGTTAGAAAGGCGTTTTTGTTCCGAAAGGGGAATGCCTAATTTTTCAAAGGTTTCGATTAAAGTGGGGTCAACTTCTTCAAGACTGTTGAGTTTTGCTTTTTTCTGTTTGGGTGCAGAGTAGTAGATAATATTTTGATAATCAATGGCAGGATAGGAAACGTGCGGCCAACTGGGTTCGGTCATCTTTTGCCATTGATGGTAGGCCCGGAGACGAAAATCGAGCATGAATTCCGGTTCCTTCTTTTTCGCCGAAATTAGGCGAATAATCTCCTCATTCAAACCGCGAGGGATGGTTTCCGATTCGATATCGGTGATAAAACCGTACTTGTAGGGTTGGTTAACGAGGTTTTTAACGGTGGTTGCACTCATGGGGGTTAGTGTTCTCTCTACGCGGTAGGCAGGGGAGGCAGTTAAACAACAAGAAAGTTGTTTAAATTGATTATATAATAGATTAACAACAAAGCTGTTGTCAAAGTCAGGGAAAATTTGAGAGGATGCTGATAAACCTCTGTTATTCAAGTTACTCTGTAGGGGTAATTGGCCGCTCCTTGACCCTCAGCAATTGTACGCTAAAGCCTCTGTTTTTGGTATCATGACCACGACTCAACCCGCCTCGACGAAAGACGATATTCTGCAATATTTGCTCAAAAACGGTCAATCTACCGCCCAAGAATTGGCTGAGGAGTTAAGTATTAGTCCGCAAGCGACGCGCCGCCATCTTAAGGATTTGGAGGGGGAAGGACTGATAGAATATTTTGCGGTACAAAATAAGATAGGACGACCCCAGCACATTTATCGTCTCAGTCGTCAAGGTCGTGGCCGTTTTCCCCATAATTACGATAATTTCGCTGTTTCTTTCCTCAATACTCTCGTGGAGACGGTGGGAGAGCAACAGGTGGGGGAAATTCTCAAAAAACAGTGGCAACGCAAAGCGGCAGAATATCAATTGCGCCTCGGCAAGGGGTCTTTAGGGGAAAGAATGAGAAAATTGCTGGAAATTCGCCAAGAGGAGGGTTATATGGCAGAATTAGTGGCACTGGAAGCAGAAAATAGTTATGTCCTAGCCGAGCATCATTGCGCTATTGCTGAGGTGGCTGGTTCCTATCCCAGTATCTGTGGCCATGAATTAGAAATGTTTGCGCTGCTGCTTCCCGATTGTACGATCGAACGGACTCACTGGATCAACCAAGGTGAACAACGATGTGGTTATCTCATTAAGTCCAAGAGATAACCGAGAAAGATTAGTTATAGTCATTTCAATTAAGATTGAGAATATTAATCCCAGAGTTCCTAAGGGTTTTGTCGGTCTAGACTGTATCAGAATTATCTGAAATGACTATATCTCACCTAACCCGCACCGCTGCCCAATAAAAATAAACTTAACAGGGTGCCACCATTCCAGAGACTATGAACCAACATTGAGGATAATAAATTTTTCGAGCGGGTGTAAACAAAGCCAAGAACACAACCTAGTACGGTTAAAGGCAGCACTTCTGACAAATTTTGGTGAGCAAGGGCGAAAATCAAACTACTAAGAGCGATTGCACCCCAGACAGGCAGATAACGAGTCAAAGAAGCTAGTAAAAAGCCGCGAAAGACAATTTCCTCGAAAAAAGGAGCGGCAAGGGAAGCAGTAAAGGCAAAACACAGTAAAGCGAAGGTATTCTGGGATTCTAGAGCTAAAGTCAGCAGCGGGTTACTACCCCCTTGTCCTTGCCAAATTAGTTGATTGAGCAAAGAAACGATAATAACCAGGGGTAAAGCGACAAAATAGCCGGCTAATCCCCAGAGAAGCCAAGGACTAAAGAGGTTAAAACGAAACCAATCGGGAGGTAAAGGGCGAAAAGGCTTGATTGCTAGATATAAAACCGATAAACTGCTCACTGTTAAGGCTAAATAACTAACTACAACGTATATTGCTTTAGCTTCTAGGTTAAATTTTTCGGGATTGAGACTCAAGAAACTCGATAAAATCCCGAAAATTACTGGTAAAACAATTTGTCCGACGAAAAAGAAACCGATAATTATTCCCCACCAGAGGGTTTCTCCTCCCCACTTAGTTTGCCAAGCGAGACTATCATCTAAAAAGAGCAGCGATCGCTGTTGGCGGAGAAGCCACTGCACTAATAAAAAGATCAACAGCACAAAACCGATTAAACCGCCGATAAGAGGCAAAAAAGCCAGTAAAATTAGTTTAATTAACGCATTAGCCGCCACTTCACTCTGTTCTTCCTCTAAAGCGAGTAAATCCTCTTGACGATTTTCGAGACTATATAATTTTTCCAGAATGGTATAGCGAAACCATCCTTGAAAATTGCGATCGATTCTCGCTTCAGCATCGGCAGCAATTTCGGGGGGTTCACTGTACAATCCCTCTAACAGCAGCGCATTTTGTACAACAGCAGGTTTATAGTTCTCAAATTCTGATTTTTCCTTGATCTCTTGCCAGATTTTCCGTGCTGAATCCAAGTCACCTTGATTAGCTTGAATGAGACTTAATTTCAGTTCTAAATCCTTTAGGGAATTGATTTCCCGCTCAAGGGATTTTTTTTGTTCGGGATTAACTACTGATTTTTCTAGTTCGGTGATTGTTTTTTTGGCAGTTTTCTGGGCTGATAAATACTGTTCTTCGGCAGTGGTATAAGGATCTTCACCGATCAGGGAAGTTTGAATTAGTTTAAGATTAGCAAATTCCTCGCTATTAGGATCAGCATCGCTGCTGAGAGTCGTAGCTTGTAAATTGAGATTGGTTTGATATAGTTGAATATTCGATTGGATTTGAGGCTGATTAACACTAGAAATTAAAGCTGTAACCACTGGAGTCAAAGCAATAATTGTTAAGAAAAAAGCGATCGCTTGTTTGAGACTTTGCCAGGGTAGTTTTTTTGAGAAATTATCGAACATGAAAATAGTTAAGTGGGAGTTAGAGATTAGATGGTGGGGTTTTAGGGTTTTAGGGTTTTGGGGTTTTGGGGTTTTGGGGTTTTAGTTGAAATTCCCCTATTCCCTAATCACTATAAGTAGGTAGGTGTTAAAACTTGTCATATCCCCCCTTATCAAGGGGAGATCAAGGGGGGATCTATATTCAATTTAATTATAACTACTTACCCTAATTATTAACTAACTACTTGAGAAAAAAGCTTTTCGTATTGATCCAAAGTCTTTTCAAAGGCATAATTTTCTTCCGCGTATTGTCGTCCTTTTTGTCCTAGTATAGTTGCTAAATCTGGGTTTTTGTATAGTTTTAAAATAGCTGTAGCTAATGCCTCCGGATCTTCGGGAGTAACCACCAAACCACCACCACTACGCTTGATCGCTCTAGCAGCGGTTCCATCGGCGGGAACAGAAGCAATAATAGCACGACCACTAGCTAATAATACCTGAATTTTGGACGGCATATTAAAGGAAATAACGTTATGTTTTTGCATCACCATACCCACATCGGCTGCCGCTAACATTTCGGGTAATTTTTCCCGGGGTTGAAAGGGTAATAAAAGCACATTACTGGCCCCCTGTTGTTGGCGATACTTTTCTAGGCGATCAAGGGCCTCTTTTTTACCAACAATTACCACTTTAATCTCAGTAATATTAACTAATTGAACCGCGGCATCGATCAGGGTTTCTAATGGTTGAGTTAGGGCAATATTGCCAGAATATAAAACAACAAACTTGCCCTCAAGATGATTTTCTTGGCGAAAATAATTATTGTTTCTAGGCAGCGGTTTAATAAAGCTGACATCCACCCAATTAGGAATCTCAATAATTTTCTCACTCGGCACATTTTTAGTGAGGAGATTTTTGGTAAAACCATCGGCAATAACTGAGATTTTGCTGGCAGTTTTGTAGGCAAATTTTTCGAGACTACTAAAAACCTTAATCATTTTCTGATTAGTTAATAATCCCACATGAACTGCCGCATCGGGCAGAATATCCTGTAAGTTTAGAATAATCGGCACCCCATATAATTTACTCAATAAAGCGGCGGGAACGCAAACGGGTAATCCGGGGACAGTTAAGAAAATTAGATCGGGTTTTTCGCCTTTGAGAGCCTGAAAGAAGCTCAAAAAAACAAAGCTCAATTCAAAGAAAATTCTATTTTTTAAACTTCTTTGGGGGCGGGCCCAAACGTAGGAACGTTGAATTTTAACACCATTTCGTTCTTCTTCCAGATAGATTTTTCCTCGGTATTCGGGATCGATTTCACTATTAGGATACCAAGGAAAAGCGGTTAAAACCCTGACTTGATGACCTCTTTTAACCAATCCTTCCGCTAATTCTGTCATCAGGGGAGCGATGCCGATCGGTTCGGGATAATAGTTATAAGAATAGAGCAAAATTCGCATAGGGATGGCAATTTGGTTGGGCGATTCAGTTTCATGATTTTATCAATAGTTACTGGTTTTTTGACAAATCAGATGCACTTTGGTCAGGGATTACCCTAGAAAGAGGCGGAGATTAGGTGAGAGATGCGGGAAAAAAGGGAAATTAGCTGCTAAATTAATGCTCAAAATCCCTAACTATTCCCCTTTTCCCCCTGCCTAAATACTGACCCTTATTTTTCCCTTACCCGGTGGCCGATATCACGACGATAATAGATGCCCTGAAAGTGTATCCTGTTCACCGATTGATAGGCAAGTTCGATCGCCTGATTAAAATTAGCTCCCATAGCCGTGACACCCAAAACCCGGCCGCCATCGGTGAAGATATCGCCGTGTTTTAAAACCGTGCCGGCGTGGAAAACGATCGCCCCTGCGGTTTCAGCTGCCTTAATTCCCGTGATTAACTGGCCTTTTTCGTAGTGGTCGGGATAACCGGCAGACGCAGCCACCACACAAACGGCACTACCGGAGCGCCATTGTAAAGAGGGGAAATCAGTTAACTTTTGTTGAGCGCAAGCCAGCAGCAGCGGTGCCAGGGGAGTTTCCAGTAGGGGTAAAACCGCTTGGGTTTCGGGATCGCCAAAACGACAGTTAAATTCGAGAACTTTTGGCTCTCCGGCGGGGGAAATCATCAAACCCGCATAGAGGACTCCCCGATAGTCAATGCCGCGTTTTTGCAGGGTAGCGACGATGGGGGCAAGGATGTCCCTGTCCACCGCTTCGATAATAGCAGCGGTGGCTATGGGTGCGGGGGCATAAACTCCCATACCGCCGGTATTTTTGCCGGTATCGCCTTCACCGATGCGCTTGTGATCTTGGGCGGGTAGCAGGGAACGAAAACTGATCCCATCGGTGAGGGTGAGGATAGACACTTCTTCCCCCTCTAGGAATTCTTCCACCACGACTTTAGTAAAGCCACTGGTAAAAAGATCATCGATCGCTTCTAGGGCTATATCTACGGTTTCGGCAACAATTACCCCTTTTCCTGCGGCTAATCCGTCGGCTTTCACCACAATTGGCGCTCCTTGCTCTCGGATATAAGTTTTTGCTAATTCTGCATTGGTAAAGGTTTCCGAGGCGGCGGTGATCACTCCGGCTTCGATCATTAATTCTTTGGCCCAGGATTTGCTCGATTCAATTAAGGCCCCGGTTTGTGTGGGGCCAAAAACGGCAATTTCTTGGGCGAGAAGATGATCGGTAATGCCGAGGGAGAGGGGATATTCTGGACCAACAACCACCAAATCGACGCTATTTTCCTGGGCAAAACGGCTAATTTCGGCAAAATCCTCCATTGCTAGGGGGATATTTTCACATTGAGGTAAAATTGCCGTTCCCCCATTACCTGGAATACAGAACACTTGTTCTACTTGAGGCGATTGTAGGAGTTTCCAAGCTAGAGCGTGTTCTCGACCACCACTGCCGATAACGATAATTTTCACGGATAAACGCAGCCTAAATGACGATGGTTTAATTATCCCCTAGCTCCGGAGTGCCATTGGCTAGAAGTTGAGATTATTTAACTTTTTAATCGATTTGACGGATTCAGGAGATAGGAGATAGGAGTCAGGAGATAGGAGTCAGGAGATAGGAGATTATTTTATTTATTCTCCCCACACCCCACACCCCACTTCCCCACTTCCCCACTTCCCCACTTCCCCACTTCCCCACTTCCCCACTTCCCATCACTGGATTTGACGGAGACAGGACAAATCAACTTGACCGAAATGAATGCTAAAAGCTAATTGCAGATTTTCTAGGGATTTAACCAACCAAGGCACTTGATCGCGAGAATAACTCTCGTAGTGGTTAAACAGAATCGAAAAACGTTTATCTAATTGGGGTTTTGCCTGGGGACAGATCAAAACCAACTTGAGCAATAATCCCACAGTCCGAGTTACCCCCATATTGGTGATCATATCCATAAGAAGGTAATGATCGGGTTTTTGGCCGCTTTCCACCACCAGATAATTTAACAGTTGACTAGAAGTACGCAGCAGGAGAAATTCACTCGGTTTTTGTTGATCGCAGTGGGGTAGAGTATTTTGCAGGATATCGTCGAGTTTTTGGTGAAATGGCCCCTTGCCGTAGTCTAAGGAGGTAATTAGATAATCGTAGAGGTCATTTTTAAAATCCTTATAGGTATGGGTATAAACTATATTCGCCAGAAAATTTTGCGAAAGAGCCTTATGAGTATAATTTCCTGCTACCGTCCCCAGATAATACTTGAGGGTGCGATTTAGCTCCTTATCATTGAGCAGGGTGGGATTTTCTACTGGTTGAATGATTCTCACCGCTTCTTCCCTGATTTTTGGGCTATGGGCTGCCTGTGCCAAACGTACCTGATAGGTGACATAACGAGAGAGATTTACCTCGAAACGGTTCTCGGTTTTCACTTTAATACGTCTAACGGTTTGTCGCTGTTCTCGGGGACTTTCATCACCGAGTAAATAGTAATCATAGAGATAGGGATAACGATTAATCAGGGTTCCCACCGAAGCGGCGGTTTTTTCGCTGTATTGGCCGCTAATAATTCTCGCCAGACGCTGCAGCCTAACGTAGTCATCCGAGAGGGTAAAATTTTTGACCAGATGGCGCAAAATATTGGGGCTGCTGTAATGTCCTGGACTTGCGGAGGGCAAATTTTCCAGCAGCGATACCAATTCGGGAATTGCTGGCTGATGGGTGGGCTGCGTTTGCCATCGATTCACTAATATATGACAGCAGCGGTTAAAGAAATGATAAAAACGAATTTCGGCATCTTTGGCCTTGATAAGACGCTCTAGGGCTAAATAAATAGGAGCTTCTTGATAACCGCCACCTTCGATAAACAGACGACGAAAATCCTCGATTAACTGCTCGGGGGAATCGGTCCTAGCGCGGTCGAGCCAATAATCGTACAGCAGCTGTTCTTCGTCTCTTGTTTGTCTTTGTTCACTGTTTAGACTAGCCATGGTTATTTGATTCAGCCCTCCTAAATCAGTAAGCGGATGGATTTTAGGGCTATGACCATAAAGGGGTCAATTGTGATTAGATAGTAGATGCTCCCTTCTGAGGATGCCTCTATTTTAGGTCATTGTACTGATTGAGTCGATCGATTTTAGCTTGGCAAGTTTGGGAAAATTCCCCTTGGCTTACCCGGGCAAGCTTGCGGACTATGCCGAGATTACTAAAAATTTCGCCAGCGTCCCCTGCTAATTAAGTTAGCGAAAAGAAACCCCGCCCGGATGTGATCTAAGTTACCGTCAAACCAAAATCTATCTTCTAGATCATTCGGAATTTACTCCTAAGTAGGGTCTGCTGAATAAATCTAAAAACCTTGTTGGGTAAGACTTTTAGACTTTTTGTCAATCAAAAAGTACCAGGCATGGGAGTGATCAGGGGGAAAATTCAGGTACTTTTTCC
>SFBL01000105.1 GCA_007095785.1 Microcystis aeruginosa Ma_SC_T_19800800_S464 | reverse complement strand
AACTCTTGGATGACTTCGATTTTTTGCCCAGTTTTTTCGTTGCGAGTAAAATAGGTGTGTTTTCTGGGATTTAGCCAAGAGTTCTTAAGTTTAGTCATAATCTCGGTTTTAGCGGGTTTGTTCGGGCAAATAGTCACCATTGCATGAGCATACAAGTGAGAGCGCATCAAGTCGGAACCCTTCCAAGACTTTTTGACCTTGTCCTGTTTTGCGGAGGTATCCCCTGAAATCTGATAGGAATATCCTAGCCCTAGATAAGCCTGAAACTTTCTCAGGCTAATATCGTGATCACCTCTAAAGTAAGGCTTTCCATTAACCAGAAATCTCTCGATAGGGTAGCAATGTAAAAGCAGTAAGCTTTGAGTGATAGTACCGAAGCAAAATTGATTAAAGACTTGACGATAAAGTTTAAACTGTTCTAAGTCTAAAATCTCTCTTAGCTCCTGCTCTTTAGAAAAGATTCTAGTCTCATACATTATGATGTCATTAGCCAATAACTGGCTATATTCGCTAATTCCCGTCCCGGCTGTGGCTTTAATGCGCGGGTTTTTTATTAAACCAGCGATATGTCCTAACGTGGGATTGCAACCCTTAACCCCAATATACTCAAAGTCTTTTTGTGCAATCTCGGGAAATTCACAGCATAATCGCTGTCTAAGTTGGTTGATCAAAGAATTTTTGTTTTTATCAAGCTGTTCTCGCTCGTGAAAAGTACGCCGCAATAAATCGATCGAGTCGTGGTCATAGTTGTTTAAAATCGGGGGATTGCCTAAGTCGTCTAGTCCAGACTTGTCAAAATAAGTTAGGGCAATGGTTAGAGCGTCCAGATAATCGTCTTTGTTTTTCGTTTTAAAGTAGTGCTGACGATTTATCTTAGTTTGCTGATGAGATATCCAGTAAATATCTAGTTCTAACTTCTTAGCACAATTAACCCAGAAACTAGCGTACCAATAGCCAGTAGGCTCTAGAATAATCGCATCGACTTCTAAAGATTTAATAATCTCGATCGCTTCTGAGTTGCATTCTAACTTCCAGGCTATCTCGTTAAGTTGAGTATTTCCTTTAATTCGCGAGTATCCCTTGACAGGTTCTCCAATAGTTTTCGAGTATTGCAAGGGGGAAACCATCGGAAATTCGCACAACAAAACCACGATAGCCCAATTACGGCTAACGTCTATACCTAATATTTTCATCGGTTATAATGGGAGTGAATTGGTGTTAAAAAGAATTAGCCTTACGATACTCCCGTAGGGTTTTTTAATCCCTATCTCACTTTAAAAGGCACAATTCTTAAAAGTCCTCGAAGCCTTACGATGGGGTAACAAGCCAACGCTTGAAATCTATGGAAAAGGCACTCTCGGACTAGGATTAGGTTTGGACCCTAACCCCATTCCCCCCGCAATAGCGGGTAGGATGCGATTAGGTTAAATAGGTATTTCGTCATCATCGAGATAGTCATTATCTGAAAAAGAGCCTAGTGGTCGTCCCCATTCTTCTTCATATTCAGATATCTTATTACTAGCTTCTACTTCCTCTCGACTGGGAACATCCTCATGGTTGTATCTTTTGTCATCATATTCGGGTTCCCAGTTGACTGTTTCCGCGATAAGAACTGCCTTAAGCGCGTCATAGTCTTCTCCGTCAATTCCTACTACGTTCCCGTCAGACATTTTCAAGATTAATTTATCTTTTTCTGGTTTGACAAAACAAACATGATTTAAATTAATCCAGTAGTCTTGTCCTTGATCATTGCCATAATAGAAACTATTCATTAGCTCCCTCTACATTGGTAAAATTAGGATAATTGACCTCTAGTCGGAAATTTTCCCGATTATTCAGTACAGCAACGTAATTTTTAGCCGGGATTAAGTAAGCTGAAACAACCGCACAATGAATTTTATCGGTATATTCCGATAGAACAAAGTCAATTAATTCACTCAAGACTGCCTCTACTCCATAATCAGAGAAAGTTTCCGATAGGAAAGACATTTTACTCTCTTGAGTTAATTGTGATAATTGATTCATTTTCTTTCTTCTTGCAGTAAGCAATGTGATGCTTGATCCTTTTTGAGAGATCATCGATTTCTTCTTTGTAAACTCTTGTCTGGTTTTGCATTTTAGATATTTGTTCTCGATGGAATTTTAGATTCTCTACCCCGTCCGAAACAGGGATGGAGAATAAGGCCGCATCCGCAAAGTCGAGAGCATACTGTAAATGCTGAGAACAAAAGCCTAACAGCTTATTGATGATCGAAAAATAGTGGGAGAGAAAGTTATAAAATTCTACCCGCGCAAAAATTGGTTTTTGGTTCATCGGAGTAATTGACTATTGTTTCCTTAAGCTAAATTGGTTTAACCATATCTCCGATTTTAGTATTTCCAAAGGTTTCTAGATAAACGAATTCAATTGTAGATTTATTTTCCTCTACGCTGATAACTTTACCTCTCCCCTTGAAAATTTCTAGATATTCCCATCGACCTTGAATTTTTTCCGTGGTTGGCTCGTACACTAACACTCGCCGTTCTAATTGAATGTTGTTCTGTTTTCCCCGGTTCATAACCACACGATAGTGATCAATAATCTCAATTATTGCCGCGGGAAAAGTACCTTTTGGTGATAATAATACTGTCATCACTACACCCGTCAGTAAGGAACAAGATCATCGACATTAACTAACTTGCCACCTTCTAATAGGTATGAGTTAACAGAAGGAGAGTAGTAATTATCCTGATGGCTAAAATTAGCCCGATAACGTTTAGCAAAATTAGGCAAGTCTTGAGCATCCTCATCCTTGTCATCCTCATCCTCATCTGGTTCATCCGGCGGTACAGTGTCTTGACTAGGATCATCTTCATCGGGTAACAAAGAATCGATCAATTCTTCTAACAACTTAGATGGAGATATCCCAGACTCAGCGGCCTTTTCCCGTAGCTTCTCCCATGACTCAAGAGAGATGTTAATCTTTTTGGAGTTAGGCACTCTCTGATAAGGATTTTCGAGATGAGCCTTTACCTTGTCTAGGGTTAACTCGTGATCCTGATAAGTGTCACAGATCGATCGCCATGATTCCAGTAAATCGGACTCACTGAATTTAGATAGCTCTAATGCGATCGAAGCATTCATTGGTAATCGATCGCAACCAGCGGAAATCAAGTGACTCATGACCCGCGCCGCTCTAATCCAGTTGTTCACAGCGCTGGAAGTTTTTACGATCGCAGTTTCGCAAAACTGCTTAAAAGAAGCATATCTTTTTCGCCAGGCCTTGCATAACTTGATTTTCCAAGACATCAAGCCAACCTCATACCAAGAGGTAAGATTCTGCTTAATCCCCAATACTAGATCGGGTAACTCATCCATCAGTTCCCCTAGTCCGTAAGCTTCCTCAATGCTGATGGCCATATCGTAAAGCGAACGGCCTAACTCACTTTCTGGAATCTCAGAACCGAACAACGGTTCAAAGGGGTTGAGACAGTGACCGGGGGTAACTGGCCAATCTTCCTGTATTCGATCGCTGATTATGGTGGTTGTCATAAATAAAAGGGGGGAGTTCCCCCCCCAGTGAAGGTTTGAAACTCTATGAAAGCATCCTCATTGGTAACTAGGAGATTAGTCCTTTATCCATAGGCAGATCGGAAAATTTAGGGACTGGTGCGAAACTATCTACAGCCCTACGCCCTAACTATGCAGCCCGTCAGCTTGCCTCAAGGGGGTAGGGATGTTGTTTAGTTCTATCAATACTTTAGTATGGATAAAACCTTTTGTCAATACTAAAGTATGGAATATCTGCTAAAATGAGATCACCTGATGAATCCATACCTACTTTGAAGCAATTAATCGAGTGTGCAAACACTACACAGAGAGAGCTATCTAAGCGAACGGGTATCGCTGAGGTAACTATCAATAGTTGGGTAGCCAAAAAAAAAATTCCCCGATTAGATAACGCTTTACTGCTGTGTCGAGAGTTGGGGGTAAGCCTTAAAACCTTGTCCCAATCTCTTGGGCTTGACACCACCGGCATCCCCGACGATTCCCCTAACTGATAAAACACCCCAACGACCTTGGTATTCGTTGGGGAAAGTGACAAAAAATTTTTCATGTACTCACTATGATGACCCTATCAGTAAACGATCGCATCTCCTATAAGGGAGAGAAAGCCACGGTCAAACAAGTCTGGAAGAAAAAAGTCAAGGTCATCCTCTCAGACCTAAGAGAGATGACGGTCGGAGTAGATGATGTTAAGCCGTGGACTGAAACGGTAGCGGGACAAATTCCACTGATCGATCTTTCCCGATATGAAGACCGGCGCGGGTTTACCGATTGGGAGTTAGAGAGTCAGGATGCGATCGAAGCCTTGACCCCGGAAAGAAACGAAACAGAAGATGCGATCGAACCCTTGACCCCGGAAAGAAACGAAACAGAAGATGCGATCGAGATAGATATCCAGTCGCTGACAACCGACCAATTAACGACCCTTTATGAGTCGGTAATTAAAGAGTTAATTAATCGCGGTGAGCCTCTCCCTAACTCAGACCCTAACCTAGACCCTAACCCAGACCCTAACTCAGACCCTAACTCAGACCCTAACTCAGACCCTAACTCAGACCCTAACTCAGACCCTAACCTAGACCCTAACCCAGACCCTAACCTAGACCCTAACCCAGACCCTAACTCAGACCCTAACCTAGACCCTAACCTAGACCCTAACTCAGACCCTAACTTAGACCCTAGCCCAGACCCTAACTTAGACCCTAACTCTCATCCCATTGACGGTTACGAAGAAATTAAGACTATTAAGGGAAGACAGTATCGCTATTGGCGATGGTACGAGAACGACACAAAACGATCGAAATACTTAGGACGGGTGGCACTTTAAAATGAGGAAAACAGGACAAAAATCATGACACAAGAACTACTAACGGAAAACAGCGCATTAAAGCAAAGAGTAAGCGAGTTAGAGCGGGAGAATATTCGTTTAAGACAAGAAATTAAAGAATTAAGCTTAGAATTAGACAAAAATGCTTACTCGTCTCTTTACAGGAAGTAATACTAGATATAGCGTAGTCACACGGCTTCCCCGACGCTATATGCAGTGTCGGGGAAAATAGGGCGGTGCGAAAATGACAAGAAATCTTGTTAAAATAACTATGCTGTCACTAAGTCGGTAGGATATCGTGTCCTAGCAGGTGCAAGTCCGGCTGGCAGCTTTAACACTAGATATAGCGTAGTCACACAGCTTCCCCGACACTAGATATAGCGTTAAGCAAAAATTGCTTCTAGCGCATTTTTAGTCCGTTCCGGGTCAACCTCAATATAGCGCTGCAAGTTAGCGAGCGAAGCGTGGCCGCTTACGGCTTGAATGGTTCTTAGGTCGGTTCCACGTCTCGCTAACTCAGTGATGCAGCTTCTGCGGCCGCAATGAGTGACAATTTTCTTGTCATCCAGTCCGACTTTTTCGGCCGATTTTTTAAGATAATTTAGGGCTGCTTCATAGCTTAATCTTCCATCGATGCCTGGAAAAAGGTAGTCGTCTGGGTTAATTGAAGGGGTGTAATCCTTAAGTTTTAGCCGTAACTCGGTACAAATTGGCACGGTGTGGTTTTTATCCTTTCCTTTTCGGGTTTCTTGCCTGAAAACGATTTCATCTAGGGGCATTTTCTTGATTGGGTCTCTGTAAACATCTTTTATGCGTAGCTCTAATGCTTCATTGATGCGCGCCGCGGTGAATCTCAGGATAGACCACAGTAGTCGGTGTTTTTGGTTAGCTACTGATTCTAATTTTCTCCAATCTGACTGAGATAGTACGGAAGCTTGCCCAATAGTTCTCATATTTACCTGCAGAATTTATTAACAAAGTGTGTTTATTCTGTACTTATCAGCTTAAGCTTTAAGTGCATTTCTTGTAGAATAGCTTCCCTCAAAGGCTTTTGACAATTTTTGATACTACAAAAAATAGATATTTTATGCACTTGATCAAGGCAAGCTTTTTGCTTATTTTAAAGGAAAAGCTTTTTTTCTTGTAACAATGACTGCCATAACATTATCCTCAAATATTCCGACAAACATTAACACTTTAGAGCGGCTGCTCGCTCACAGCCTGATGGCTTTAAAGGCCACTATCGGAAATACAACGTTTAATCTTGATGGGACTGAGGTCGGTGGCCGGACACCCTACATCACGCTTAACACGGGAGAAGCGACGGCTGGCGATGGGAACCTATACCTTCAATCTTTTCTTTACCTACCCCTAAATCCCCAAATTAGAAATAACGGCTTAAACCAGCGGCCCTGGATGTACGCGAACGAAATAAGCAATAATGCTTATCCCACCGGATACAATCTAACTTAAAAAAATGCTTCTTCTTATTGGTCCGGTCCCACCACCCGGGGCTGGTTTGTTAAAAGGACCTCTCGCGCCTTTGTTGAAAGGTCCTTTGCCCGGTCTTGCCGCCCCATTCCTGGATCTTTTATTCCCGCCCCCAGTGAGCGACGGGACGCTTCCTACTTGGTATCAGCAGCCCCCACCGCCTCCCGGTGAAGACCCGAGTAATCCAATAAATATTGAGAATCCTCCATCAAATCCTACGAATCCGACAATTCCAGATAATGGAACCTATGAGATTACAAACATTGTGGCGACATATCAAAGGATTCGTAATTCCACCAACGAGGTTGAAGATCCCGCCGCGCGATATCTTCAACAGCGTAATTCTACGATCACTGTCACCGGTCCTATTCACGAATTTTACGTCCTCGAAAGTCATGGCGCAAACAATGACATAGCTTTTAGCTATCGGCGCACCTCTACTAGCTCGTGGCAAGTTCCAGCGTTTCTTCGCAGCGAAAAAAGTGTCAATTCCGGCCGTAGCCACAAGCTAGTTTCGCTTACATTTACGATGCGATTGCTGACCCCTGGAACCACTACACCGCCGCCAAACGCCCCGCCTTACTCTTTCGCTCCGGGGGACGGTAACGACCCCCTTAACAGACCCGGCACTGCACCCCCCCCCAAATCCTAATAAGGATCGAGATAGAAGAAAATCGCCGCCAAATTTACCCGGTCAGCCTTTCGGAACACCCCCAAAACCTGCGGGACCACCAGGCACAACTCCGGGAGGTCCCACTAAAGCCCCAGGGACTCCTCCGAACAAATCTCCGAACAAAACCCCGGGGCAAACTCCAGGGCAAGCTCCGGGTAAAAAACCGGGGCAAGCTCCGGGGAAAGCTCCGGGTAAAAACCCCATTGGGGAACCAACTAAAATACCGGAACCAGACAAAAATCCGTCGAACGAACCAAAACTAAAGCCGCCTGCGAAGACAAAGCCAGAGCCACCAAAAGACCTAGCTCCTACTAAGCCTTCACCTGTCAAACCTACCCCTCCTGGTACTAAGCCTGATCCTCCTGGTACTAAACCTGATCCAAAAAAAGAAGACAACCCGTTCCCGATTTTTCCGCCGTTTCCGTTCCAAAATCCCAAAAATCCTACTTCTCCTGTGCCAGGGTTAGAAGAAAGAAAGGCTCCGATAATTCAAACACCAGGAGGGGGGGGGTGCTGCACACCCCCCGGTGTGAACCAAGCCAATGATAAACTGGACAAACTAGACGCACTTCTAGACGGTGCTGAACTTGCGCTTTTAAAAATTATTAATGGGAAACTTGGGCCGCAACTTCCCGGGGGTTTGGCCGGCTTTCTTCAAGATAAATTTACTAAATTATGGAAGTCGCGAGTAATTGATCGCGCTCTTAATTTAATGGCTACGGCTGCCGCGATTCATAATGCGGTTATGCTGTCTCGAAATATTGGCTCGACTTTGGTCCAAACTTTGGGGAATGCTTTAAGCATCATTGGCATTAAAGATGGGGACGATGTAGCGCAAAATTTCTCTACAGTTATCGGTGATGGAATTGAAAATATTGTCAAAGGTTTAGTAGGTGAGGAAAATTATAATTCACTAAACGAAACATGGTCTAAAGCGAATAGAATATATCAAAGTGCAATCAATATTTATCAGTTAATGACTGATTCGCTTTTTGGTATCACATCAGGATTAGAGCAAACCGCCAAATATACTGGTAAGATTGGCAATGCTCTCAAAAAGTCGGGGGCAGTTCTCGAAAATTCCTATAATTGGATGAGCGAACAGTTCAACTTTTCTAGTGGCAAAAATAGAAAAATTGATAGAGTGATACAAGGACTACAGGGAGCCAGCGAGATCGTCTCTGATTTAGAAAGCATAACGTCTGAGTTTAGATCGGTCACTGAAAACGTAGCGGAAATTCGCACACAAATAAATACAATCAAAGAAGAAACCGGCGGCAAAGAGCAGGAGAAAAAAGATGAGGAAAAAGACAGCAAAGACTCCTCACAATCTCCACAAATTAACAAATCTGACTTAGCTAAACCTAATTGATCTATTCATTATGAGCGCTCCCTCCAATTTTAACGAATTTGAACACTTGCAAAGCACTATTTTAAGAGTTCATAACCGAATAGTGCGAGAAGATTTTAGCGATATTACAGGCGATGATTTAGATTTAGCCGTTCCTCGGTCTTCGTTGCGTTGGGCTTGTTTGCTCAAGGATAACGATACTTGCGACATGATGATCCAGCGTTTTTTATTATTTTATTTCACCCTAAGACGAGCGCAAGATTTACAGCAACCATTTTACGGGATTCCTTTAGACGATTTGCAAGCTTCTAGGAAATTTAAACCACAGGTCACTTTGTACTTTAAAGAAGATCAGAATGATGTAGAGGAAGATTATCGCCCAACTTGGGGCGAAGTTTCTTTTAGATTGATGAATGAATCTAGCACGACAATTACTCAAACAGAGCTAGTAGCTTTAGCTAACAAGATTAAAACAGAATTCGGAGCCGCTAACGGATATGTTTGGAAAAAAGGAAGAAAATTATACTCTTATACCGAAAAAGAAAAAGGTTATCAATTGCAGTTACTTTGTCGAGATGAAGCTACAGCTAAGGGATTAATTAATAAAGTTTTAGATTTACAGGGTCATACTCCTGATTGGAAGTTTTTAAAGTCTAATATTGCCGATGATGAAAATGAATCTTTCCCCTATAACCCTGGCAGTCAAACAATTTTAGGGAAAAGCCGCAAAAAACCCCGCCGCCGCCCCATGGTTGATGTCCGCTTCCAGTACGCCACCGCCACCATTTGGGGGTTGAACAAGCCAATGGCTCTTTACGATCGCTCGTTTACTTTCCTTGATGCTCTTGTGGATGAATTTGGGTAGTATTTACGGATGGCTTGTACTCTTTCGTCGAGTATGTTTTGCGTCCCCAAAATTGTTTTGATCCATGTACAACTTCCACCCGCTCACATCCCACCCTCAAACCTAATCTTACTATGCTACAAATTGAAGTGCGGAATGTAAGGCCGAGTAAGCAAGAACGATTTGACTATCTACGGAACGTCTATACCGTTCCAACAGGCTCTAGAGGGTTAAAATCCTTGATATAAAAGGATTGTAAGTTTTTTGAGTTTTTTCTTTTCATGAGCAGACGGTTCAACAATCTCGAGGATGTGGTTAACACTTTTACCGAGGCGCAAATCTTGGCATTACCTGCGAACAATAAATATCGCAATTATTACGAATGGAAGCGCGATCCAGAAAAGCGAAAGCTTCCCGAAGGCTCCGCGCCTGATCGGGGCAGAAATGAGAGAATGGCCTTAAGTCCTTTTGGTCTTCCTTTTGGTGCCGATGATCGTGTAACTATTTCAGTCTCTAAACGATCTAAAGACAACCTGGAAGCAATGGGCGGGGCTATTCTCTACAATTTACTGACAACTGCTCCCGCTGGTTCAGCTAAATTAGCTGGATTTGTTCCAGCAAAGGCTATCTTGGCTAAAAGATTGGCCTCACCTCGGACGGTTTCGGCTACTGCGAACCGAATTACAGGACGTGCGTATAAAACTAACACGGGAGACTCCTACACTATGCCTTTCGGACGAGAAAGCGGAACTTCTACAGAGTTTGAGGCGCAATCAGAAATTATTGCAGCTCAACAAGAAAATCATGTAATTTCTTTTACTCCTGAGCGCAGACGCTCAATTTAAAAGCAATGAGTTTTAAGGGAGAAGTTAGACAGGCACTATCGCTGTGGATTCCTGGTAATAGCGACAATCTTGGGGAAATTTTGCTAAATTTTCACATTTGTCGCGACGCTTTAGACCGATTTCTAGATGGTTTAATTTCTTTTGACACCTATCTAGAAATTTTGGCTAGTTGCAATGTTGACGTTGATGGTTACTGCGAAATAGCTGATGATAACTTATCAATTCTCTAACAGTAACAACTGGCAACAAGTGTCTACGGGTAATTTAATCGCCCAAGACGTTGAACCGGTCGCAGCCCAAAGATATTATCCTATTCCAGATTATGTCATTCCGGTTCAATTAACGAGTCCAATTTTAGCAATTTATGCTTTTTCCTCTGCTGCCGAAAACCATTGGCGCTATGCAGGGAAAGCTTTCCAGCGAATTAGAACCGGGTTGACTCTGGGCGGCGGGGCTGATAGTTGGATTGATTCTCAAAGGTTCTATCTTAATCAAATCACGATTTTAAGGTTTGAACAAGTATCAAGCACGTATGACGTGATTTTAACTATACCTTTTTGGATTAGACAACTAAGCTTTGTTTTGCTTGAATATACCGGACCGATTATTGACTCATCTAAACAAAAACTCGATCTAATCTTGGAGAGATTGCCTGATTTATCATGATTCCACTCACTTTATTGGCTGTTGTTTGTCCTTTATTGTTTTTAGAATGTCACAGAAAAATAAAATTGCGTT
>SFBL01000104.1 GCA_007095785.1 Microcystis aeruginosa Ma_SC_T_19800800_S464 | reverse complement strand
TCTCCTAGTTATTTTGTTTCTTCTGTAGGAGGTGCAACCCTGGAAGTTCTCAGATGCTCTATTAAAGATCAAGAAAAGCCGTCGTAAAACGACGGGGTTTTAACCCAAATTTTCGATAACCACTAACCCCCGATTGATGACAAAAATCGGGGGTTGGCTATAAGTCTTGATTCAATCGATCGATCACCCAATCCCGAATTTCGGAGTAAAGGTAATAGGGTTCTTTATCTGGATCTTGTAAATAGTTTCGCTTTTCCGCGGTAATCGAGGAAAGTTGAGAAATTCCCATCAACTCTAAAGTACACTGAGCGATCGTGGCCATTTGGTATCGGATTTCTTCAGGTAGACAAGAATTAGCGACAGACCGCTCGATCTTCTGATTTTTCATCTCGCGTAGTTGTACGAGTCGGTTATCGTCAACTCGCACCTCCAGCATACGTTGTCGAGAAACTCCTCGCGCGCTATGAATCAGGATGTTACGTTTTTCAGCCCAATAATCTAGCTGTTTCATCGCCTTTATTAATTGCTCGCATACGTTTAAATCTTTAGCCTTATAAGTTTGAACTAAAGCTCCCACGAAATTAGCTTTACTAGGACGACCTAGAAGTTTGTATAAATCATCCATTGGATCAACACAATTCCAGCTTTTAAATTTAGCATTAATCTTTTTTTCTAAGTTATAAAAATTATTCAATAAAACTCTATCACTCAGTAGTTTTCCAGTATCGAGATACCAATCATCTGGATAATTCACTCGATCGAAGTATTGTTCTCCTCCCAAGCCTCGAATCAGTTCATGTAGTGTTTCCTCGTAAAATGAACCCATTCGAGTGAGAAAGTCGGCGATTCGATCTAATTGCCAGAAAATACAGCATTGAGTGTAGAGATTCAGTAAGTGATCGTAATGATCGATTAAATCAGTTAGTTTAGGTGCTAAATGTTCTCTCTGTGCTTCAGCATGAGTCTTATCTAGATTTAGAGAGCCAATCGCTACCTTTAAAGCAGAATTTACCGAATCGATCACTTTTTGATACTCAGAGATATTATCTTCAGTCACTTTCTTGTCTATTAAGTATTGAATCGTTCCTCGCCAATCTTCTAGCACTTGACTAGCACCATCAAAATCCCAACGCTTGAGCAATAGATCAATAACTTGATACTTTTGCTGGCGGCGGGACTGCCAGTAAGAAGACACCTGACAATCAGAAAATTCACCTGCCAATAATTTCTTAATATTTAACCGTGGCTCTAAAAATAGATGTTGTTTAAAGGAGATAGAAAAGGTTTGTATCTTTAGAGCAGTTATCATCTGCGGCGTTCCTCCTTTGATGCTGACGTAAACTTCTGAATTAGATGGTAAGGTACATAAAAATTTATTGTACTCTTCTAACATTTTATCCTGATCGTTAGCGGGTTTATCAGGATCGAGAAAGATTGGATGAGGAGTTAACTTCCAATTTTTTCGCTTTAACCATAATGTGAGAATTTCATACAGAAAAATAGAATCTCCTTTTTGCTCGGGTTTATGATTCGTTACGAAAAAGTAAGCATCCGTAACACCATGCTTTTCTCTAGCTTCTTGCAAAACCCCACCGATTCGTCCTGGACAGAGACGAGAATCCCATACATCAAGATCGGCGCGATACGCTCTCAGAATTTTCTTTGTTAATCCCCGAAAAGAAACCTGAAAAAACTGTTTATCCCCTTGCGCTATTTTTTTAACTTCCTCTCCTAATTCATTGCAAAGTAATTCAATATATTGATCTCGATTATTCCATAGTTCCAGTTCATCGGTGGTTAACCCCTGCCGATCCTCGTTCGGCTCATTTCGATCGAAGCCGATCGGTAAATAATAGTCAATTCCTAGCGGTTTCACAGCGAGATCGGATGTCCCAATATTGGCAACGAGAATTTGCATAAAAATAGCCCTATTCATAATTGGAAAAACAAAAGCATCAAGATTGATTCAACTCCAAACCATTACTATCCCATAAAACTTCATATTTTGTAGCAGATTGGCGGAGATTATTTAAAAATTCTCGACGTTTACCGTTCTGAATATCGAAAATAGTGACCACTTGATATTCTTCTAGATCTACTACCCATATAGGTGAGGGATTACCCTTATGATCACCGCAGAGTTCGGAATCGTATTTATCCTTCCCCCGAAAGGCTAATCTGTGTAAAATATCGAGAGCGAAAGGCTTCTCGGAGTTTGACTTGCCAGAACAAACCACGATCGTGCAGTGTTGACCGACAACCTCTCGAAATCGAGGATTTACAGGATAAGGCGATCGAGGGTCGATATTCTCCAAGTTTAATCTAGCTAACGCCCCATAAAAACCCCGCAACCTCACTCGAAATCGTCCCTGAAAGTCGGTGAGGTCTGGCAGTTCCCAACCATTTTCTACATCGGGTATGATGCTAGTGGCTCTCAATCGAGTACCTCGATAAGGTGGTTTGGGATCGGGTCTATTTTGGCGAGAATACAGAGGTCGCCTTGCCCCCTGCCCCACCCCACCGAGATGAAACATCAGCCAAGTTAGATTTTCAAATAACTGTCGAATTGTGTCCTGTTCCGCTTCGGGAACCTCTGCCGAAAAATAGAGTTTGAGTTGACCCGCTTGAGAAAGACAATCACCCGTTAGTCTCGGGGTGTTGTTACGCGGTTTAGGATTACTGGTTTCCTCGACCCGACATTTGAGCCATCCCTGTGTTTGAGGTTGTAGGGAACCGAATAAGCGAGGTTCTAAGCACTTATAAACTTTTTCCACGGGTAACACCCCTAAAGCCAGTGATCGAAACCAGTATCGTAGCATCGACTTAAAAGCCACGGCACGCACTTCCGCTTCTGGCTTACCTTCATATTCATTATCCAGATCATTCCAAGTTAGCTTCTGACAGCTATGAATGAGTTGACCGGTCAGAGTAAAATTGACTTGCAGGAAAGGTTGAGAACTCCCCCTATCCTTCCCGACAATCATTTCACCATATCCTGAATTGACCTGAGAACCGATTCCCGCCTGTAAGCCTTGAACTAACCAACCTTTGACCTTCTCAAAAATCGCCTCATCACAGTGCTTCATCGAAAGTAGAGCCACCAAAAACGAGGGTTTCCTGAGCGATAAAAATAGATTCGGATTCGGCTGATAAGTTGGCAGTTCTTGTTCCCATTTCCAGATATTGTTAGCGATATCCACCGCTAAACCTTTTTCGTCCCCTCCCCAAGTGTTAGCGAGAGGATAGGCATCGAGAAAAATCACTTTGCCAGTACGGTTTTCTTCGGGAGCATCGAGAGAGCCGAAATAAGCCTCGATCTCGATTTCGGCTTCCCGTCGAGCTTTTTGCCAATCTTGGGGCGTAATGTGGGCTTGAATTGACTGTAACCCAATAATTTTTTCTCGGGTGAGTTCCTGCACCCCTTGATTCCTAGCGACACCGCGTAAGGTCGTCGAGGGGATATAAGGCATTCCCATTGCGTCAAACGCGGGCAGTAACATATCTTCTGGTCCGCGGGTTCCCCCCACGCGTACCCGCCAAGCGCATCGTATCTCGAAAGTGTTTGCCTCGCCCGCTATCAACCGTGTATTGGCATTTCGTCGCTCGAAATACTGACGGTAATTACTCGCCTTATCCACGGCTTTTTGAAGAATTTCCGCTTTTGTATCGTTGTTAATTTTTTGATTGTCTTGACTAATTTTCTGTTGAATTCTATCCTCGCTATCGATTTCTAGTTCGGGACAGCGCATCCAACGTAAATATTCGACAAAACTAGCACTTTTATGAGCTTGCTTAAGTTCTGGCTCTTCTCGCAACCAGAGT
Organism: Microcystis aeruginosa Ma_SC_T_19800800_S464; assembly: GCA_007095785.1. GTDB lineage: Bacteria > Cyanobacteriota > Cyanobacteriia > Cyanobacteriales > Microcystaceae > Microcystis > Microcystis aeruginosa_E. Next base: position 8,587 of record SFBL01000104.1, on the reverse strand, counting down.
GACGGCACATTATGGTTGAAACTTCCCCTCATTAAACTTCACCTCCTTGAATATCGGCATAAATTGCATCTGCCCAAAAGCTAAATTCGCGAGCTACCGCTAAGGCGATTCCCGTCAATCCCATGTAATCCTCGGAATCCATCTGACGCAAGGTTTCTACACCGTTAGAACTGGCAAGATTTTGTTTTTTCGCTACTTTTTCTAAGGTTTGAAAGAAGCATTCGAGCATTTCTCGTTTACCTTCCTGATTGTTCTTCGCCCTCTTGCCAAGAGGAATTTCTCTTGGAGGGCGCTCCCAAGCATTGCGAGACATTTCTTCGGCTCGGAGACGCATTAAACCCCAAGTAGCAAGGTAAGTATACAGTTCTTGAGCTTGGCTTTTTTGCTCTCGTAGACGTTTTGTATAGTTGTCTTGACCAATATTCTCTCTCTCTTGATTATACGATTGGCGAAGTTGATGAAGAGCATCATAAACGGGAATCGTGATCGAACGAGAATCGCCTAACATTTCACTCATGATTTAATTTCCTATGACGGTGATAATTGTTGAACGAAACCACGCCCTAGGCTTTCTCCGCCACCCAGTTGCAGAATCGGGCGAGTGTTTAATAATTTTTGAAAATCTTTTCGGTGATCTTCAATATTTCCTCGAACTTGATTCGTTACTCCCCACGGAAAATACATTATTGTATCGGGTGGGATAGCTTCTTCATAACGAAAACTACCATCTGTAACTACTTTATGCTCGTTTAACTTGACTTTGACTTGTCGCCACAAGCTCATCTCGATTAACATTTCACAGTAACGGTTAGGAACAACTAACACGTTTTCGATGCTAGTTTGTTGATAGCTAGGAACAAAATCTTGCCAAGTTTGATCGACGGGAAAATCTCGTAAGCTTCCCCCTGGAATAGTGATATCTTTAAGATAAATCGTTCCCTTTTTCGGCAAATTGCTACTATACGCCGCTATCTCAATCTTGTGTCCACATTTTAAGCGCGCCCAGCGTTGCAGTAGAAGCGGACAACTAATCCAGACCACGCCATGACTCAGGGAGGAGATTGGTATCCATAAGAGAGAAGCATCCCCCAACCAAATACTTCCTTGTTCTAGTTGGGAGAGTTTTCGTTCTGTTTCAAGCTCGTAATATTCGATGAAATCTTTATTTTGAAGATCTTTTAAATCTGGACCGAAGAGTTTGACCTGCCGAATTTTCGCTTGAATTCGAGACTCGTCTTGGGTGATTTCTCGATCACCACTAGGAACAAAATCCACATCGGCTCGCAAGCGTCCCCGAATACTACTCGATGGCAGATAGGGAAAATTCGTATGAGCTTCCCGGGCAATACCGACCACATTCCCCTCTTGACTCGACCCTCCTGTATGTAGGGGAGATAGGAGATAGAGAGAAATCAAGTGACTATTCATTTCCGTTGTCCCCATAAAAGTTTGCCGTAGTTGAGTCGATAGAAAGTTTCCCGCCAGGGTGAATCCAGATCGAGATCGGGAAGAAGATGAGTCAGCGATGGCGGTAAACTCTCGAATAGATACACCGTCCCCGGTGGCACGAATGCCCGTTGCGGAACGAGGGCGAATTCCGGATCGTCTTTAGCGATCGCGTCCCTACCTTTGCGGCGGACGCTCGAAACCCCTCCCCATAGCAAAGCCCGATCGCTCACACAACCCCGCAGGTGCTCCCGCCACGCGGTCGGATAGACCCCATACTTCGCCCCGGTCTCGACCCGCGCCAATCCGGGGGTCAGCAAATAGGCGAACGTCCCTGGAGCCGCTCGTTCGGGAACTGGTCGCGCCATCAACTCTTCCAAGACGGACGGGAGCGCTTCGGGAATCGCTCGCGACACGATCGCCCGATGTCCCTCACCACCGAGACGAACGACGAAGGATTCGGGCAAAGGAGAATTGTTCCCGACTCCCACCACGAATTGCCAACCAGGACGTAAACGGACGGCCACTTCCGTGAAATACCCCTCCGCCTCTCTGACTTGGCGTTGTCCCTCTTCCATGTGGATATGGGGCAACACTTGCGCGTCCCACGGATTCTCGTGGAAATCTTCCTTCCGCAATTCCCCCCGATGATCGAGATAATCGAGCAGGGCGGACGCTTTGATCCAAGGGAGGGGAGAGCCACAGACGAACTCTCCCGTCAGTTCCGGCGGAACCATCGGCGGTAAACGGTCTTTCGGGTAACAGACGAACTGCCACGCATTCACTTCGGTCGCGCCGACCTTCACTTCGGTCGCGCCGACCAGTCGAACGAGCCGCGTCCAACCGCTCGCGTCTTCTTCCATATCTTCGGACCGGGCGATCGGCTTGATTCCTAACAGATCTTTCGGCGCAGGCAACCAGAGAGTCCCGTCCCCATTCACTAGGAACGGCCCGATAAATTCCAAATCCCGGCGCTTGTCTGCTCGGTTATCCCCGTAGTGGGGCAGGCTCGATCGCAATGCCTGAAAAACGGTAACGGGAAGGGGGGGAAACTGACTCGCCGCCCAAGACCCATCCCCCGGACTGAAGGGTTTCGCCTCCCGGAACAAGAGGACATCGAGAGGGGAAATCGTGTACCAATCCATCATCGAGCCTCCGAATTGAGCCAATTCACGCGTTGCTCCATCTTATCCAGCCAGAAAGCGGTAAAACGGAGGAGATCGGCTAATTCCGCCAGTGTGATACCCAATGGATAAGATTCTCCCGGTTCTGTCTGTTGACTCCGTGTCCAGGCTTCTTCTACCCCGTAAGCCCAGGTTTCCCACCGTTCGAGCCACTCGATCAGTTGCGGCAGAGTATCCAGCGCGTCTCGGTCATCCCGGCGGTTGGCGATCGCTCCCGCGGCCCGGGCCACCAGTTGGTGATCGGGGGTGATGGCTGCGTGGCGGGGCAATTCCTCGGACAGACGGTACAGTAAAGAACCGAGTTCTTTCCGCCGCTCGGTATTGACGAATCGCCACCACCCGTCGAGTAAATGCCCTTTCATCAGCGCCTCCAAACAGTTACCGGAACCGTAAAGAACGCGAAAGCATAAGCCATCTTTCGATGGAATTTCCCCTGTCCCCCGCATTTTTTTAGCCCGTTCTTTTTCGGCTTCCCAGAGAGCGTTTAGTACGACGGGAAGGGGAACACTTTTATAGGCAATGACAATTCCAAAGCTCATCGTCGCGCCTTCCCCCATCGTGAATAGGGGTCGATCGGGTAAACCCTGTCTATCACCTTGTTTGGCTGTTGGTTGCCAGTAGCCTCCCCGTTCGATAAACTTCACGTCCGGATCTCTGTCACCGTAGGGATCTTTCTGACCGCACCAAGCGGAACGCAGGGATAGTAAGTATTCCGGTAGATCTTCCAAAGGCAGTACCGCCATCACGTCATCCCCACCGCTATAGATCACCCGACCGCAGAAACGATGTTCGGTCAGGTACGGCACAATACGGTTGGAAAAATCCAACAGGGCGCGATTGAGTCCTACATGGGTAGCCGGCCCCATCCGCTTACGGGTTCCGAGCAGGGTCGCGCCCTCGCTTTCCCCGTTTCCCCCGAATTGGGCGAAAAATTCTCGTTCTTTGCTTCGATACTCTTCCTCGTCGAGATCCCGATAACGTTCCCGTCCGATAAATCGAGTCGGATCTGTCTCGATCAAGTACCGTTCGTAAGGGTGAAGTTTTTTGCCCGAAACATATTCCCCCATGCCATCGCCATCACCGAGGACGATCGCCCACCAGTCACTGGGCGAACCGTCCCCGAACCCGCTCTCCCGATGGGCTTTCTCGACCAGACCCCGCAATCGCCCGGCCCCGTCCCGATCAAGTCCCATCTCGTCGGCCAGCCACTTGCTGGAGAACATCACGCCGTTATAGTCCCATCCCGGGTTGCCGTCCGGGTTGATCTGTCGATCGGTCTTCGGGACTTGGAAAGAGCGACCACGGGTACGGGCGGCGAAACGACGACGTTCGGTTTCTCCTAGGTCTGTCCTGATGGATCGGGCTAGGGTGTGCCAATACTGAGCGAGTTTTCCCCGTCCCTGATAGCGATCGTCGTGAGCAAAGCGAGCGGCGGCGATCGAGCTAAGGTTCGGAAAACGGATCGCCCGTTCGTAGTCGATCTCGTTCAGGATCGCCGTGTTTAACCCCAGTTCGTTCACCACCTCTGGAGGCAGGGTGATCTCGGAAAATTCGTTAACCCGAACAGGCCCAGTTAGCGCGAGTTCGTTTTCCTCCTCGGTCGAGAGAGAGCTTTCCAGTTCTGATCGATCGAGCAGATCCCGTTTTACCCCCCCGTAAACCCAAGCCATCCGTTTCGTCAGTTCGAGGGCGTTCAACTGCTCGGAACCGTTAAATAATCCAGGGTAAACCTCCGCCATCGCCCGCCAGAACAGGCGCATCGATTCGCTCGGAACCCCGGCCCCCTCTTGAAATCTCCCCGCGTAATTTAGTCGGGGATGAATCGCGCTGAACTGACCGGAAATGGTCGAACGATTGCCCGGCGCGGCGGGAATTTGCCATACCCGTGTATTTTTCAGGGCTTGGATGGCTTGACCCAACCGCGCTTGCATCGAACCCCACCAAGTCCCCACGTTCAGAGTCTCGTAGATCATTTTCTCCGCTTCTGTCGGTGGCGGGGTCTGGGTACGAGTCTTGGCGATCTGTTCCTGAGCGGCCAGCCAATTCTTATTGAAGTTGTAGTTCTCATCCTCTCGGATACGGAGATCTTCGTTGGGATTCCCGAGGGGAACCGCCACCCAATAAGGCTCCCAAGTGTTCTCGATTTGAGCTTCCCAGATTTTCGACCACTCCCAACATCCGTGATGGGACGGGGATACCCAACGTCGGAGTTCCTCTTGACTGTCGGTGGAAAATCCCGCCCCGTCTGCCATGAGCGTTTGCCAGAGTTGATCGAAATCCCGTTGTTGAAATCGGCTTTTAATGTCCTCGCGCACTTGGCGAGCGATATCTTTCCACTGTTCCCCTAATCGCTCGCCTAATTCTCGTCCTAACGTTTCGGCGGCTTCTTTTCCCGCAACCAAGATACTGATCGTGTTGGGAAAACCTGCCGTGACTAAAGAGAGATTGACTTTTTCTCGATCGAACTCGGGATCGATTGATCGGAAAGATTCCTGAAATTCTGGATATTCTTTCTGCAAAAGAGCATCGATAATTTCCTGACCCCGCAGTGAAGGAGTGATGATCGTGTCCGGTCCTTGAGACTTGGCCACAGACCAACAGAGCTTCGCGCTCAGGTAATGAAGCAAGTAAGAACCCGCCCAGAAATCGAGGAACTTGCGAGAGGCTTTAATGAATTCTTGAACGGGAGAGAAGGTAAACAGTAGTAGATAAGGATGTTTTTTTCGTTCGGCGTTCCCGTCGGGATACATCGCCCCGGCTAACGCCGATACCGTACTACGGTAACTGTAAATCGAACAGTCCGGCAAAATCGGGTGTGCGGGTTCCAGTAAAGTTGAAGAACGCCCAATATTGAGTTCCGGGAAAAAACGCCAGAACCACCAAAAGACTTTTCGGGCATCGGTTTCTCGCTCGATGAACTCGGGAATGATGATCGCTTCCCGATTCCCGGCTCTCTCGATTTCCTGTTCCTGCCCACTGATCGGATGTTTAACTCGGAGCCGATTTTGGGGTTGACAAGTTGGGTCGGTATAGTTCAAGTTAACCCGGTCTGAAGAACTGGCAATTTCTTCAGGGAAAACGTGATTCTGTTCCCACCATTCCTCGAGTCGATCGAATTCTTTTTCCCCTCCCCAACACGGAAGATTTTTGTACTGTTCTGGATCGGGAAGCAGAGCGTAGAGCTTGGACGGGTAATAATCGGACATAAGCTGATCTGACTTTTGGGTCAATCGTTTCGGGAACCAGAAAAACAAGCAGAGTCTTTAAAATATCTGGCTCTCTTGCACTTGGCTTGACATCCTCACCGGGCTAAAGCCACGGTGATTCCTAAACCTCACGATTTAAGTTTCTGTTTCTTCCCATCGCTGGGGTTTCGCAACTGCCTCTACCCTAAGCGGGGTTTTTTGGTCTTACGCTCGCTCGGCAGACTTTAGGCTGATGCCTTCCCGCAAGCCCTGCGGTATTCAAATATTGGAAATTTAATAGTTGAAAACTTGGTTTTTGTTCTCAACTTGCTATATTTTACAGCATTTCCACAATTAATATAAAGCCGTCAGTAGATGGAAAAGTTTGAATAACCAGAGTATTTAGTAACATCTGATACAAAATACTTAGGGTCTGCTGAAAAAGTTATTGAAAAGCACAGGTCTCTTAATCAATGATTTCACTTAGCTACAAGCATAAGCTTTAGTTGTTGATTAATCTCTAAGCTATAACTTATTATAATCATTGACCGAGAAAAAGTGCGGTTTTTCCATTTCAGACATAAAAAAGCCCAAAAAACCTGCCGAAGCAGGGTGGAAAGATTGATAACTAAAAAAGTAATAGCAATGGCTGTTTCCGATGTTGAGGGAAGTTTTGCCATCACGCGATTGAGGCTAAATCTTCTTTTAGCTTGTCCAAATTTACCTTCAATAGCATTACGAATTCTTTCATCTTCAAGAGCTTGTTTCTTCTCGATTCCAATTGCAGGCGGTAAAAAAGTAATGACAATTACTCGGTTTCCATTAATTCAACTTCCGAGGAAATCAGAAGACGGGACAACTTAATTGTTCGCACGTTGGGGACCTTGTTTCCATTAATTCAACTTCCGAGGAAATCAGAAGTTTTGCTATTTTCTTATTACTTTTAGTAGGGGTTTCTTGTTTCCATTAATTCAACTTCCGAGGAAGTCAGAAGAACAACCTACGCAAAGTTATTGAGTATCTAACCCAAAGTTTCCATTAATTCAACTTCCGAGGAAGTCAGAAGTTTTTACAAGCTCCATAACCAGCCGGTGCAGTTGCAGTTTCCATTAATTCAACTTCCGAGGAAGTCAGAAGGGGGGAGTATATCCTCCTACAAGGCCCGTGTGATTGTTTCCATTAATTCAACTTCCGAGGAAGTCAGAAGCTTGGAGAACTTGAAATACATGTATTCCAAGTACTCTAGCGTTTCCATTAATTCAACTTCCGAGGAAGTCAGAAGACAACAAAATGTCCATCTGCTTAAGCTGGACATGGAGTTTCCATTAATTCAACTTCCGAGGAAGTCAGAAGTTTCGTACTTCGGGTGTCAAGCCGAAGTGAAGGAGATAGTTTCCATTAATTCAACTTCCGAGGAAGTCAGAAGCTCTTTGATGAGGAACGTTCTACGCAATGCGTTGAGGAGTTTCCATTAATTCAACTTCCGAGGAAGTCAGAAGCCCTGCCACCCACGAAAGGGCAGAAGTTCTGCCTCGTGACAGTTTCCATTAATTCAACTTCCGAGGAAGTCAGAAGTCTTTTATTATAACGTCCGGACAAGAAGAGTACATCGGGTTTCCATTAATTCAACTTCCGAGGAAGTCAGAAGTGCATAGTGGCGACACCGAAAAGAATTGGGCTGTAACCGTTTCCATTAATTCAACTTCCGAGGAAGTCAGAAGACATACTCAATAAGTCTGAACTGGACAGCTATCAAAGTTTCCATTAATTCAACTTCCGAGGAAGTCAGAAGCACAGTTCGTTAACGTGGAAATCCACTCCGACATTACCTGGTTTCCATTAATTCAACTTCCGAGGAAGTCAGAAGAGAATAAATTTACTAGTAATAATGAAAGAATAGAGATAGGGTTTCCATTAATTCAACTTCCGAGGAAGTCAGAAGACTTCTTGAATGCCACCAAAAAAAAGTTACCTCGTAGAAGAGTTTCCATTAATTCAACTTCCGAGGAAGTCAGAAGTGGAATCGGATCACCCGGTTCGTACCATGTTGTTACCAGTTTCCATTAATTCAACTTCCGAGGAAGTCAGAAGACAGCCATCTTTTGTGATCACTTAAGCATCGCCAGTTTCCATTAATTCAACTTCCGAGGAAGTCAGAAGCGGGACAATTTTGAATCGTCTGAATTGGTTCAAACAGTTTCCATTAATTCAACTTCCGAGGAAGTCAGAAGACTTCGCGGAGCACTCATCGTGTCCCCAAGAAGTTAAGTTTCCATTAATTCAACTTCCGAGGAAGTCAGAAGTTTATCCCCGAAAGCGGGATCCTCCTCGGTATGCACAATGTTTCCATTAATTCAACTTCCGAGGAAGTCAGAAGTTTGGATGATTTACTCGTCCAGCCCTGCTCTCAAAAGTTTCCATTAATTCAACTTCCGAGGAAGTCAGAAGTAAAAACGTCTGTTGTGACATCCAATGGGCAACCCGTCAGTTTCCATTAATTCAACTTCCGAGGAAGTCAGAAGTTGCTAACGTCACCGCCCAGGTCCTCCCCACAGTTTCCATTAATTCAACTTCCGAGGAAGTCAGAAGAGTGGGGTTCTGAAAACCTTGCTCCGAGAGGATTGTAACCCATCGAATCTGGGGGGGTCAACTTGCGGGTCGAATAATCGCGAAGATTTCTCGATAACTACCCTACCGGAAAGCCTCAAACCCTTACCTCGTCCTAGCTCCGTAGGGGTCAACGGAAAAATGGGGGTTCGCGGGATCGCTTGA
>SFBL01000103.1 GCA_007095785.1 Microcystis aeruginosa Ma_SC_T_19800800_S464 | reverse complement strand
CGCTGCCGCTAGATTTCCTGAAGCTTGTGGCACACTTGTACTAGGTTGGCTGGCCAAGTTTTCTACGATACTGATTAACCTTTTCTTTCTTCTGGTGTCCCCTAGGTCTGCATACTGTAATTCTTGGGCTGCCCATTTCTCCATTTTTTTGCTCACCTCCACCTTAATTCCTTCTTTCAAAACTATACCTATCAATCGTTTCCCCTTTTTTTAAGTTTCTTCTCTTTTTGTTAAGAAAGATGTGACTAATGGATAGCTTATCAAGGGGGGACTAAGGGGGGATCGACACCCCCCTTAATAAGGGGGGCAGGGGGGATCGAACCTAAAATCCATTTTTAATTTAACTATAACCAGCTACTTAATTAAGCAGCCAATAATAACTCTTGATCGCTGATAATCAGGATTATTTCCTAACTTTTAACTGCCGACATCTGCCGCATTTCTAAATACACTAATAAAGCGTTAATATCGGCGGGATTGACTCCGCCAATTCGCGAGGCTTGGCCGATGGTGGCGGGTTTAATTTTTGTTAATTTTTCCCTAGATTCCATTGACAAAGTTTCGATTTTCATGTAGTCAATATCGGGGGATAAATGACGGTTACTGTGGCGACTAATTTGGTCAATTTGATTTTGTTGTCGCTTCAAATAACCAGAGTATTTAATCTCAATTTCTACCCCTTCTCTTTCGGCTAAATTTAAATCGAAATTACCCAAACCATAGCGATCGAGATCGAGATAATGGAAGTTAGGACGACGCATTAAATCCGCTAAAGAGAGAGAACCTTTGATTTTTTGTTCTGTATCCTTAACGATGGCAATTGCCACCTCATCCCGTTCTTTAATTCTCGTTTCGTGTAGGCGTTCTTTTTCAGCGATAATATTAGCTTGTTTGCTCTGGAATAATTGCCAACGCCGGTCATCAATTAAACCAATTTCTCGCCCTAAAGGTGTTAATCTTTGATCGGCATTATCCGATCGCAATACTAAGCGATATTCGGAACGACTGGTTAACATTCGATAGGGTTCCCGCAGATCCTTAGTACACAAATCATCGACCAAAGTTCCGAGATAACTTTCCTCCCGGGGAAAAACAATTAACTCTTTTCCTAAAGCAAACCGCGCCGCATTAATACCCGCCACCAGTCCCTGGGCTGCCGCTTCTTCATAACCGGTTGTCCCATTAATTTGTCCCGCACAAAATAACCCCTCAATCTTTTTCGTCATCAGGGTTGGATAACACTGAGTTGCCGGTAAATAATCGTATTCCACTGCATAGGCAGCACGCAACATCACACAGTTTTCTAAACCGGGTAAAGTCCGCAGCATGGCTAATTGAACATTTTCCGGCAGTCCCGTTGAAAAGCCTTGGATATAAAGTTCGGGAATATCGCGCCCTTCCGGTTCAATAAAAATTTGATGACTTTCTTTATCGGCAAAACGGACGATTTTATCCTCAATACTAGGACAATAACGCGGCCCTTTGGAGTCAATAAAACCGCCATAAATGGGGGATAAATGTAAATTATCTCTGATTAATTGATGAGTTGCCGCCGTGGTGCGGGTGAGATGACAGTTCATTTGTTCTCGTTCGATCCACACCTCCGGATCAAAACTAAACCAACGTACCTCGTCATCGGGCGGTTGCGGTTCCATGCGGGAGTAATCCACCGAACGCTTATCCACACGGGCAGGAGTGCCAGTTTTTAGGCGACCAGTCTCGAATCCGAGACGATTTAGGGTATCTGTTAAACCCACCGCCGCAAATTCCCCCGCGCGTCCAGCTGCCATGGATTTGCCGCCAATCCAGATTTTGCCGCCTAAAAAAGTGCCAGTGGTTAAAATGACGGCTTTAGCGGCGAAACAAGTGCCGAAATAGGTTTCTACCCCTAAAACTTGCTCATTTGCCCCTAAAATCAGGTCTGTGACCATGCCTTCCCGAATAACCAGATTTGCTTGGGTTTCGACAATACCTTTCATAATTGCCGCGTATTCCCGTTTATCGGTTTGGGCGCGTAGGGCCCAGACTGCCGGTCCGCGAGAGGCATTAAGAACCCGTTTTTGCAGATAGGTGCGGTCGGCCATTTTGCCAATTTCGCCGCCTAAAGCGTCCACTTCGTGGGTTAATTGGGATTTAGCCGGACCACCGACGGCGGGGTTACAGGGTTGCCAAGCGATTTTATCGAGATTAAGGGTGAGGAGAAGGGTACGACAACCGAGACGGGCGCAAGCTAGGGCCGCTTCACAGCCGGAATGGCCCGCCCCGACGACGATGACATCAAATTCATCTTGAAAGTCTGCGGCTGAGGAGAAAGTCATACTCGATCGAGGGGAAAATTAATTAATCAGGCTAATATTCTAGCAATTTTTCTGAGTTTTCCCTCCAATACAATACAAGAATACTAATTAAAAGTCTTGACTAACACGAAAGCGATCGCATAAATCTAAAAACAATCTATATAATCCCTATTTACCCTTGCTTTTTCAGGGCATTACTGGCTAAGTATTATAGGTGCTGATCATATCTTCACGATCGTGCAGAGATTGTAATCATGGATTTACTTGCCAACCCCGTTGCTTTGTCGCGAATACAATTCGCCCTTACTGCTATTTTCCATATGCTTTGGCCGGTGTTAACCACTGGTATGGGCATTTATCTAGTTATTGTCGAAGGATTATGGTTAAAAACCCGCAATCCTGACTACTATCATCACGCTCGCTTCTGGGCAAAACTCTACATTCTCAATTTCGGCATTGGAGTTGCTTCTGGTTTACCCATGGCTTTTCAGTTTGGCATGAATTGGGCGCCTTTTTCGGAAGCAGTGGGGGACTTTTTCGGAACTATCCTCGGTTTCGAGGGAACCATGGCCTTTATGCTAGAGGCTAGTTTTCTGGGAATTATGCTGTTTGGTTGGGGACGAGTTCCCCCGTTAATTCACTTCCTAGCGACAATTCTCGTCGCTTTCGGGGCTAATCTTTCCACTTTCTGGATTTTAACCGCTAATTCTTGGCTGCAAACCCCCGCCGGTGGCATCTTCGTGGATGGTAAATTTATCGTTCAGGATTACCTACAAGCGATTCTCAATCCCTTCATGGTTAATAGTTTCCTGCATATGTTTTTCGCTACTCTGGAAACTTCTTTATTCGTCATTGGTGGGATTAGTGCTTGGTATTTGCTCAATAAACGTCACATTAGCTTTTTTAGTCGTTCTCTCAAAATTGTTCTTACTCTAGCGATTGTTATCGCTCCCTTGCAAATTTTTGTCGGTCATCTTAGTGCCGAACAAGTGTATCACTATCAACCGGCTAAATTAGCCGCCATGGAAGCGCAATGGGAAACCATTCCTGCGGGAGAAACTGCCGGTTGGAGTTTGGTTGCTTTACCCAAGGATAAAGCGGAGACAAATAGCTGGGAAGTGAAGATACCTAATGCTTTGGGTTATCTTTTGGAGTTAAAACCCAAGTTATCGGAACCTGTTCTCGGCTTAAAAACGTGGAAATACGAAGACAGACCGCACATGGTGGGGCTAATCTATTATTCCTTCCGGATTATGGTCGCTATCGGTCTTTTTCTCGCGTCTTTAATGGCTGTAACTGTTGGGCAATGGCTGCGCGGTCAATTATCTAACGAAAAAATCGACAGTCAAAAATGGTTACTACGCGCTTGGGTTTTTGCGGCCCCTCTGGGTTATCTTGCGGTGGAAACCGGTTGGATTGTCCGTTGTGTCGGTCGTCAACCCTGGACGGTTTACAATCAAATCCGGACGGTGGATGCGGCTTCTCATCTACCTGCGGGCGAGATTTTAACCTCTTTAATCGGAATTACGGCGATTTATGTCGTTTTCTTGGTTTCCGCTCTCTATTTCGGCAGTCTTATTATCCGTCAGGGACCCAATCTTAACTTACCACTGCCGGGGACTCAAGAGGAAAAAGTGACCTCACAGGAGGTTAGTTCTCGTTCCCTAGAAGCGCAACAATAGGAGGAACTATGGAACCTTTACAGTATTTTCTGCCGCAAATTTGGTTTTTTATTCTGGGTTTATTCCTGTTTCTCTACGTCCTCCTCGATGGTTTTGACTTGGGAGTGGGAATTCTTTCCCTGACTTCCTCCTCCGAGAAGCGTCGCAGTATTTTAATGACCAGTTTGGGCAATGTTTGGGATGCTAACGAAACTTGGATTGTCTTGATGGGGGGTTCCCTATTTGGGGCGTTTCCCCTAGCTTACGGGACAATTTTAAACGCTTTATACCTGCCTGCTGTGATTATGGTGGTGGGGCTGTTATTTCGGGCTGTTTCCTTCGAGTTTCGTGAACATTCTCGTCGCAAGTTGTTCTGGAATTATGCCTTCGGACTCGGCAGTTTTTTGGCCGCTTTGGGGCAAGGATTCGCCCTCGGTGCGGTTTTTGAGGGCATTAAAGTGGATGAATTGGGTCATTTTGCCGGGGGTCCCTTTGATTGGTTAACATGGCGATCGATTCTAGTGTCTCTAACTTTAATCCAAGCTTATGTTTTAGTGGGTTCCACTTACCTAATTCTGAAAACTACGGGTAATTTACAGGAAGTTCACTATAAAACGGCAAAAATTGCCGCTATTACCACTTTTATCGGTGCTATCTTTATCACTATCAGTACGCCGCTGCTTTCCGAGCATATTCGTCAGCGTTTATTTGACCCTCGACTAATTTACATCTTTATCCTCATCCCGATTTTAGCTGTGGTCTCACTGGGTTTATTACTGCGGAGTTTGCAACTAAAGGAAGAAAACACCCCGATGGTCTGGACAGTATTGCTGTTTATGCTCTCTTTTATCGGTTTGGGATTGTTGATTTTTCCCGATATTATTCCCCCGTCCGTGACAATTTATCAAGCGGCGGCCGCTCCCAGTTCTTTGGTGTTTATGCTGACTTTTGTGGGTTTTTTAATCCCAATTTTACTAGCCTATACAGTTTATAACTACATCGTTTTTCGGGGCAAAATTACTGCTGAATCCTACGGAGAATAGATGGCGTTGCCGATTTCAGATATCAATCTTCTTTGGCGAGATTTTTAAGGGGAAACTCTCTAAGCTGATGCTAAACTGAATTTATTCTAGGAGGTCTTTGGGTGTAATTAACTCGTAACGCTCGAAGGGTTGGTGAATCCAGGGATTATCGGGGTAATATTCCACATAATAGTCAGGTTTGATTCTTGATGCTGCTTTGTACCAAATCACCGCAGTTTTGATATTGGTAATACCGTATTTTTCCTGTAACAAAATCGAGGTTTTTTGGAGGGTGATTCCCGAATCGACTAAATCATCCACTAATAACAAGGGACTCTTTAATTTGGGTTCGATCATAGCTAAATTCGAGGAAATAGTTAATTCTCCCCGAATTTGATGATTTTGCCCCCCGTAGGAAGCAGCGTAGAGAATGGCTAGGGGTTGACGAAAAAGACGACAGAGAATGTCACCGACGCGCAATCCTCCCTTAGCTAAACAGACAATCTGAGCAAATTGCCAACCAGAACGATCGATTTTTACTGCTAATTTTTCGATCAGACGATGGTATTCATCCCAAGAAACATAGACATCGGCCATATTTTGCATTCCCGATTCAGAATTACTTATTTTCGGCAGGTCGATCACTACTCCAGGCCCACCAAACTCGATCGCATTGACAATGATAGAATTCCTGCCATTTACGACGGGAATCTTCTCCTAAAACGGGAGCGCGGCGATTGATCCAAACGGCCTGAGCTTCTTTAGCTTTGGCACCACAGTAAGGACAACAAAAATTGTAGGCGTGAACGGCATTCTCTGTCCAGTCAGGGGGAAAGGGACTAAAAGCATCCATAATCTCTAAAATATAAGATTAATAACTAGAAAAACTGGGTCAATAGATAATCTCCTTGTTTACTTTATCACTAAAAAAATATGGCTAGAGGGGATCAAATATACGCCTATCGGCAATTGCTCAATCTTCAGGGTGTTTATGCCCATCATGGCATCGATTGCGGTGATGGTAGCGTCATTCATTACCGAAAACCGAGCGAGATTGTCGAACGAACTTCCCTAGAAACCTTTGCTAGGGGCGGTAAAATCTATGTGGTGCGCCATGTAGAGGTGGGATTTTCCTTTATCCCCGATGTGGTGGTAGAAAGGGCGCTAAGTCGTCTGGGGGAGCAGAAATATAATCTTCTTTTTAACAACTGCGAACATTTTGCCACTTGGTGTAAGACTGGTATTAGCAAAAGTCAACAGATAGAAGAATTTATCCCGATTATTACCCATTTACAAGCGGTGGGACTCTACGAACCTCTGAAAAAATCCCTCATCGGAGCCGACCCCAACAATGCCCAAACCCTGTTAAAAGGGGCTTTAAGCAATCTTAAGGTGAGTTGGGATGAAATTCAACCCCAGTACAAAAAAGCCATTCAAGAAGCAGAAACATGGAATCGAGTAGCGATCGAAGCTTTAAGCAGAAATCGCGATGATTTAGCCCGGGAAGCCCTGAAACGCAAGGTAGAAGCCAAAAAACAGGCAAAACGCCATCAGGAACAATTGGATCAAATAGCGGCCATGACCGAAAATGTGCTTAAAAGTCTGGTGATTGCGAACGGTTAGTCTGGATGTCAGTAAACTGTTTAGTATCTAACCCTCTGCCAATTGCCTCGGTTGATTCCTATTCAAATCAGGTAATTTTAGTTGCTCGCCATGGAAATCTGGATTATTTTACGTTTTTCAATCGCCGCTGCCATTATCGCTTTAGTTTGCTGGTCTTTAACCAGTGCCGTGCGCGATAGTTGGCAAGTTGCCCGACGGATGCACTCCATCCCTTGCTCCCACTGCCGCTACTTTACCAACGATTATCGCCTCAAATGTAGTGTACAACCCAGGAGCGCCAACACCGAACAAGCGATCGACTGCGGCGATTATTTTCCCAGGGCCTAGTCAGCAATAATACCGAAAAGCTTTTCGAGATGGTGCGAAATTTGCTAGTCTAGGCTAAATAGGTCTGAAATAGTATAGAAACGTGGATACAATTATTGGTCGGGGCAAAACAGCCCGTAGAGCTTACGGTATCGATGAAATCGCACTTGTACCCGGAGTGCGAACCCTCGATCCTAGTTTAGCCGATACCCGTTGGTCTCTCGGCAATATCGAGCGGGAAATCCCGATTATCGCCAGCGCTATGGATGGGGTGGTGGATACTAAAATGGCCGTCCTTCTCTCCGAGTTGGGGGCGCTAGGGGTACTAAACCTCGAAGGTATTCAAACCCGTTACGAGGATCCTAACCCGATTCTCGATCGCATTGCGGCGGTCGGCAAAGCAGAATTCGTCAGTTTAATGCAGGAACTCTACGCAGAACCGATTAAACCGCAACTAATCGAGCTTCGTATCCAAGAAATTCAAGAAAAAGGCGGTATTGCGGCAGTTAGCCTCACCCCTGCTGGTGCCGTCAAATACGGTGCTATTGTTGCCCAAGCAGCGGCCGATATTCTCTTTGTCCAAGCAACCGTTGTTTCCACTGCCCATTTATCCCCGGAAGCTATCACCCCCCTCGATTTAGTACAACTGTGCCAAGAAATGCCCATTCCCGTGGTTTTGGGTAACTGCGTCACCTACGAAGTCGCCCTTAACCTGATGAAAACCGGGGCAGCTGGGGTTTTAGTCGGTATCGGTCCCGGGGCTGCCTGTACTTCTCGCGGCGTTTTAGGGGTGGGAGTTCCCCAGGCCACTGCTGTGGCCGATTGTGCCGCCGCTAGGGACGATTTTTTCCAAGAAACCGGTCAATACGTCCCCGTTATTGCCGATGGCGGCATTATTACCGGCGGTGATATCTGCAAATGTATCGCCTGTGGCGCCGATGCGGTGATGATTGGTTCTCCCATTGCCCGCTCCTTGGAGGCACCGGGCCGCGGTTTTCACTGGGGTATGGCCACACCTAGTCCGGTTCTACCCCGGGGAACCAGGATTAGTGTGGGCAGTACGGGAACTATTGCCGAAATCCTCGTAGGACCGGCAAAATTAGATGATGGTACTCATAACCTCCTAGGGGCGCTGAAAACCAGTATGGGGACTTTAGGCGCTAAGAACTTAAAGGAAATGCAACAGGTGGAAGTGGTGATTGCCCCCTCGCTGCTGACGGAGGGGAAAGTCTATCAAAAGGCCCAGCATTTAGGTATGGGTAAATAAAAGTTATCAGTGAACAGTGATCGGTTATCATCAGTGTTAAGTTTTTGATTTGTGCCAGAGATAGGTTTTCTGCTGGGGATGACCATCGCCTTCAGGTTCGGTTCTACCGACTGCCACTATCTCAAAAAACTGTTAAATTGGAAGAACCAAAAGGATAGTTTATAAAAAAATTGAGTTAAGGAGATCAAAGGTGTATAGAGAAAACGATCGCCCTCACAATTTATTCGGTACCGATAGTGAATTTTCCGAGAGTTTGTGGCAGTATGTCCAGACCTTAAGTCCCGAAACAATCGCCCAACTCTCGAAACCAGAATCCCAAGAGGTTTTCCAAGTGATGGAACGCAACATTATCGGACTCTTGGGCAACCTTCCCTCTGAACATTTCGGGGTCACTATCAGTACCAGTCGCGAACATCTAGGCCGGTTATTGGCCTCGGCAATGATGAGTGGTTACTTTCTCCGCAATGCTGAACAGAGAATGAATTTTGAAAAATCCCTCGCTACTCTCCAGAGCGGTTCTAACGATTTTTAAAGTTGAGCGGTAGTTAGTTTGAAGGGGAAAAAGAAGCAATCAGTAATCAGCTATCAGTTGTCCAATTTTAGTTATTTTTTGTTACATTAATTAGTCATTTTTCTGATAAAGATAACAATATAACTTTGATCTGACTAATAACTGATAACTGATGACTGATAACTGATTAAAGACAGTTTTGCTGCCAGAGTAGCTCTTTTTCGATTCCCTGTTTTTCTCCGGGGGGGACAGTCCTTTCCCGCATGATATAAAGTTGCAGGGATTTAATCTGTTGATCACTGCCGTGCTGCTGATTCCAGTTTTGACAGAGATACTGACCAAACTCTCCATAAACTGACCGACCGATAGCTCGATTAAGATTAATAAAATATTGTCGCCACTGCATGGTTTTATACAAGCGATTGCGATCGCTTTCCGTGGGTTTATCCCAAATTACTGGCTGTCCTTCTCTAAATATATCTACCGTGGAACCATCGGCTAATTGACTGACTGCCACAAACCAAGCATCATCGCGAGGGGGGCTAGGGGAGAAAATAGTCCAATATTGGTCTAAACGAGTTATTCTTGCCAGAATATCAATTGTATTAAAAGTACGACGGGTGAGCAAGCGATCGAGGGATTGAACTAAAGGTGTATTTAAATCACCCCTATCGACCGATTGCCGGACAAAACTGCGTAAATTCCAGATACTGGTCAACAATAAGAAGAAAATTACCAAAATATTTAAGGGTAAAGAGGATTTAATCGTCAGGGGACGAAACTTGAGAGGTTTAGTGAAATTGCCCATAAAACGACGATGGGAGGCAATCCACTCATAAATTCTCGTTCCTAGGGTCATGAGGGGCGGTAAACGCAAAATTGGCGCTAAAAACCAGAAAATTGGTGAAAGACTGACAATATAAACCAATGCTGACCATTTAAACCGACGTTTTCCCTGCCAATCTTCCACCACCCAAGAATTTTGGGCCACCATATCCTCGTATATTGAGGGGTTATCCTGAGCGACTAACAGGGGAGTGCCTGGTAAAATGAGAAAAGTGCGGAGAAGATGAACAACTTTTTTGCAAAATCCACAATCTCGATCATAATTAATCCTTAAACCTTCTCTTTCTGGGTTTATTATCCGTTTTTGTCCCCAATCCCAAACTAAGCTAGGGATAATCGGTAACCAATGGGTAACACTCAAGAAAGGGAAAACCCCTAAATGTAGAATCAGTCCAAAAACCGTATGCAAGAAAATAAAGGAAACTACGGCGATTATTTTAAATAAACTATTGCGAAAGGGAACAAACATGAATAGCGGACCGAACCATTCAAAGCCTAGGGCTGAAATTGTTAGCAATTTGAGGAATTGCTGCGGTAAAGTCAGTAAAAAACTCCCCAAAGCGGTAGCGTATTGATCGTAACTAAGAGAGTAATAAACGGCTGTACCGTCGGGCCACCAAGTCTCACTTTTGAGTTTAAAGACCACTGACCACATATAGATGTAACACACCTGGATCATAAAAGCCACCGTGGCAGCTGAAACCACACGCTTGGGTAAGGGGTTGGGATTGGTGTTTAAGGCACTTTCCACGGAATAACAGGCACCAAGGGGTAAAAACATCGCCCAGAATAATACTGCCCGGATTACGTCATCGGCGGCAAATAGTAACAGGGGGTTGCGATGATGTAAAGAGATGATTAGTGCCCAAGTGGCGATCGTAGCTAAACGGGTATGATAGCCAATTAAAAGCAACAATGCGATCGCTATAGCGACAATAAACAGGATACTCTGCACCAGCACCGAGTCACCCAGAGCAAAAATCGACCAGTAAAAAGGACTAGCAGAGACTTTCGATAAGCTTTCTAGGGGTAAAACCCCTAGTTCACTGTAATGGGCAGTTACTTGGCTAAAACGAACCGATAAATCTACTAAAACCACTAACGCCAAGGCAATGCGAAATAAAGCCAGCGATCGCAGGTCAAACCCGAAAATCTCTGCCAGTCTTTGTCTAAATGATTTTGTCATTATCGTCATAGGATGATGATTCCCTCCACTTCTTCAATAAACCTACTTTATAGCAAGTAAAAAGGCACTCATGCAAAAGAAAGCTTCAGTGATCAGTTATCAGTTTTGAGTATTAAGTGAGCAGTATGTATTGAGTGTGCATCATCAAATGGCACTGTTAGTGCCATCTTTTCACGGCTCTCTCATTCTTTGTGTGATCAGTTTAACTTACTATAGAAGCGATCAATCTTTGTGTCCTCTGTGTCGGTCGGGTTCCTTCCACTCGCTCGCCAGCAGGACTGTATCTTAGAATACATTTTACCCACCAAACCTAAGAGAGCTTTTTCACTGATCACTGATTGCTGATCACTGATCACTGTTTACTGATTACTGATTACCGGGACGGGGAAGAATTAATCGGGGGTAAAGAAGGAGAAATTTCGCCACCTCGATCGAATATTTCCAGATTCCATTGACCGAAACGATTACTTTCAAAAGCAATAAAACGACCGTTACCACTAATCGTCGGACGACGCACGTCTCCTAAAATATTTTCGGTGAGATTTTTTGCTTGCAGAGTTTGTCGATCATAAATATATATATCGGGTTTACCGGACTGTTCCGACACATAAACAATATAACGACCATCGGCACTAATATCCGGTTGATCTTGATAGGTTTTTGCTTGATTTAACCCCGGTAGGGGAACTAAACGATTCGCCACTCGATCGAATAAATAAATCGTTCGTTGACCCCTGCGATCGGAGGCAAAGACCAGATAACGACCATCGTAGTTAAAACGGGGATTATCTTCCGAGGAAGGGGTATTTAAAGTATTTCCTAAAAGCTGTTGGGGAGGGGTGACAAAACCCGCATCACTACATCCCCCCAGACTGATGATATTAACCGCAAGCAAAAGTCGAAGAAGTTTAGGAAACCTGATCATCGGTCAGCGCTGGGGAAGGAAGGATACAACAATTAATATCATCAAGACAAACTTTACCCCAATGCAATGCCCAACGCACCAACTCCACCCGATTATCGGTTTTTGTTTTCGTCAAGATATTACTAATATGATTATCAACGGTACGCTTACTAATCTCTAGCTTTTCCGAGATTTCTTGATTAGTTAAACCATTAGCCACTAAATCGAGTATTTCTAGCTCTCGATCAGATAATGAAGCGGCTGTTTGAAACTTCCCAGCAGACATGAGTATAATTCCTCTCGTATATGTACTTATCATTCTAGAAGAATTTTTTCTCCTAGGAATCGATAATCAGTAATCAGTGATCAGTAAACAGTAATCAGTGAAAAGACAGCACTGTTACTGCCATTTGATCATCCACACTTAATACATAGGGTTTGCGGCAAAAAGCTTTTCCCGGGGGCAGGGTGTGGGGTGTGGGGTGTGGGGTGTGGGGTTTTATCGATTTTCAGGTGGTCAACTACCTAATTTTCAGGGAAAAAGTCCAGGGATTTTCCCCCCGATCCCCGCAATGGCTGGCACTTTTTGAGGGAAAAAAAGTCTAAAAGTCTTATCCAACAAGATTTAGCGATGTATCTGTTTGTAACTGAGGAGCCTCAAAACCTTTGTGGACAATGCTTTGAGAGGTCTTGTTCCCCTGTCAGACTCAAAACTGATCACTGATAACTGATCACTGATCACTGATTCAAGGCTGACGGCTGGTACTATATAATAACAAACGCTCCTTAGTTAGATATTGAGAAAAACATGGAAGTTATCCCCGCTATTGATATTCTCGATGGCAAATGTGTGCGACTTTATCAGGGAGATTACCAACAATCGCAGGTTTTTAACGATAATCCCGCAATAGTGGCGCGAGAATGGGTCAATCAGGGGGCAACCAGATTACATTTAGTTGATTTGGATGGAGCCAAAGAGGGTAAATCGGTTAATTTGTCAACTATTGAAACAATTCTTAATGATATTGCCATTCCCGTACAGGTGGGGGGTGGACTGCGAGATCTAGAAACGGTGAGTAATCTCCTAAAAATCGGGGTAGAAAAGGCGATTTTAGGGACAGTCGCCGTAGAAAAGCCAGAATTAGTCAGCGAACTTTGTCAAAGCTTTCCGGGGCAAATAATTGTTGGTATTGATGCTCGCGATGGCAAAGTTGCCACCAGGGGTTGGTTAGAAACTTCCGCAGTAGATGCGATCGCACTAGGTCAAGATATGGCAAAAAGAGGAGCCAGCAGGATTATCTACACTGATATTCATCGAGATGGCACCCTTTCTGGCCCTAATCTCGCCGCTTTGCGAGAATTAGCCGAATCCGTCGAAATTCCCGTGATCGCCTCTGGGGGTATTAGTTCCCTCACGGACTTACTGAGTTTATTGTCTTTGGAACCTTTGGGAGTAACGGGAGTAATCGTTGGCCGCGCCCTTTATACTGGTGCAGTCAACCTCTCGGAAGCGATTAGCGCGATCGGATCAGGCCGTTGGCAGGATCTACCCCCGAATTTTTTCGCTTAACGGACTTGTTTGAGAGTATCCACCTGTTTATTGAACATATCGGTAAATAGTCCCAAAACAGTGCGATTTTCATTGACTTTGACGTTAACGCTCACGGACATCCCCGATTGCAGCGGCAGAGTAGATTTATCTTTCAAAACTAACTCTTGACTGTTCAAGCTTACCCGGACGGGGAACCGATAAAAACGGTGAGTTTCGTCGGGTGGTAAAGCATCAGAACCGATCGAGATTACTTCTCCCTTAATATCGCCGTATTCACTGTAAGAAAAGGAATCAATGCGAATATCGGCTTTTTGTCCCACACGCACAAAACCGATGTCTTGGTTTGTCACGTCCACCTCTGCCACTAAACAACCTTTAGCGGCATCTTTGATTTCAGTGGGACAGCCATCGGGAACAATTTTTAACAATGCTTCCGCTTGACTCGGTTGGGGAACAAACCCAGGCCGCGCCTTGAGATCAAAGACCACACCATCGATGGGGGCGGTAATTTTTTGATATTTAATGGTCTGTTGTGCTTGACTAATTTGACTATCTAACTCAGCAATGCGCTTGTTATTATCAATGATAATGCGACTGATCTGACTATCGATTTCAGCGATCCGTTTGTGATTGTCCGCCATTTTATCGCGCACATCTTTTTCCGTGATTACTGTGGTATTAATCAGCTTTTCTCGCGCTTGGGAGATCAACAGGGAATAACGCTTTTCTTCCTGTTCCAAGCGGGAAATTTCGGCGATGCGGGTTTGTACTTCTTTCTCTTGTTTTTCTCGATCGATTTTGCCATTAGCTTCTTGCTGCTGCAGTTCATTCTGGCGATCAGTTACCGATTGTTTTTGTTTATTAATCTGATAACGGGCGATCGCTCCTTCATCCCCCAAGGGTTCAATATCCTTAAGAATATTACGCTCGATATCCAAGCTTTCTTGGCCCTGTTTCATCGAATTGGCATTACGAGTCTTAATTTCTTCTAAGACGAAGCGATCATTGATTAATTGCGAGCGGGCATCGGCCAACTGTACCCTTGTTTGGTTCAATTGTTTTTCTAATTGTTCCATTTCCAATCTAGCGGCCGCTTGTCGAGAATTGGACTCCCGTCGGGCAGCCTCTAAACGGGCTAATTCATCCCCTTGTAAAGCAGAGCTAGAGGCACCTTCATTGACCTGTGCTTGATAAAGTTGATTTTCTGCCACCAAAGCGGCACGATTACGGGCCAAATCGGCGATTTCACTCGGTAATTTTAATTGAGCGATCGAACTTTCCACTTGTGCCGGTGTCAGATCCTGCGCCATTAAGAGACGATAGAATTGATTTTCCTTCTCAGCAGTGGTGCGAATTTTTTTCAAGGATTCTAACTGCACTTTCGAGGCACTAGAATCCATTAAAACCAGTACATCCCCTTTGTTAACTCGATCGCCGTCTTTAACTGTAACTTCCTGTACTACCCCGTTCACCGGTGCTTGTACTTCTTGCACTTTCCCCTGGGGTTTAAGTTGTCCTTGGGCACCCACCACCTGCTCGATTTTGGCGAACGCTGACCAAATTAAAGCGGCAGTGGTGACACTCATTAATGTCCAGATAATCGTCCGCGACCAAATGGGCGATTGTTTCAGGATCACCGATTGTTCTGGTGGGCTGAAAGTGGGTAAAGAAGGGGTAATACTTTTATTTTTCGTGGTAGTAGCCACGTTTTTACCCGCTTGGGTCAGTTCATCGCTTTTAGCGTTGCCGTTGCCGTTTTGACCGTTGTTAGAATTACCGTTCATGGGGATTCTCCTATATTTATTTTTTCAGTAATCAGTGAACCGATAACCGTTTACTGATTACTGATAACTGATAACTGATAACTGACGACTGACTGACTAGATTTGCGAATCCTGTTGTTTATAGAGAGTATAGTAAAGGCCTTTTTTGGCCATTAATTCCTCGTGGGTGCCTTCCTCCGCTACTGTCCCTTTATCCATCATGACAATAATATCGGCGGATTTGATCGAAGCTAAACGATGGGTAATAAAGAAGACCGTATGATCCTTGAAAGCTTCTTTGAGATTCAGACACACTTGCCGTTCGGTGTTATAGTCGAGGGCGCTGGTGGCCTCATCAAGAATGAGTATTTGCGGTCTTTGCAGGACGGAACGAGCGATCGCAACCCGTTGTCGTTGTCCCCCCGATAGGGATGCCCCCCGTTCACCGACGCGGGTATTATAGCCATTGGGTAGGGTCATAATAAATTCGTGGGCTGCGGCTGCTTTTGCTGCCGAGACGATTTCCTCCACAGTCGCATCGGGGTTAGTCAGGGCGATATTTTCCTGTACCGTACCGTCAAATAATAGGGTTTCTTGGGGAACCATGCCGATTTGACGACGCAGGGAATAGAGTTCCACTTTGTTGATATCATAGCCATCGATGAGAATTCGTCCCGATTCTGGTTCGTAGAGACGAGCTAATAGTTTAGTGATGGTACTTTTCCCGGCGCCACTTTCCCCCACCAAAGCGACAAAAGTACCGGCCTGGAATTCTAAGTTGACGTTGTATAGTTGCAGGGGTCCGTGGGGATTGAAGCGGAAAGCGAGGTTTTCGTAGGTGACAGTGCCTTTAATTAAGGGCATGGGGATATTTTGGCGATCAAGTTCCGCTTCTTGGGGAGTATCGACGATATCGGCTAATCTTTCCAGGGATAAGCCGGTTTCTTGGAAGTTTTGCCAGAGTTGGGTCAAACGCAGAATCGGCGAGGTAACGTAGGAAGCGATAATCCGGAAGGCGATTAATTGACCAAGAGTGAGTTGTCCGTCTAAAACTAGGGCTGCTCCCACCCAAAGCACTAATAAACCCGATAATTGGTTAAAGAAGTGACTAAAGGAACCGGCCAAAGTTGAGGTCATTACCGTTTGAAAACCTTCGGCCACATAGCGCGCATAACGTTCTTGCCACTGCCAACGGGAACGCAATTCGATATTCTGTGCTTTCACCGTTTGAATTCCTGTCATTACCTCCACGAGATAGGATTGGGTTTCGGCGTTTCGTTCGGCTTTTGCTCGCAGTTGTCGCCGCACGATCGGTGCGAAAATAGCTGTGGAGAGAACTAAAATCGGCACGACTCCCAGGGCCCAGAAGGTTAAAATCGGGCTATAGATCAACATAACCACGATGTAGATAACCGAGAAAATGGCATCTAACACCACCGTTAGGGCTGTCCCCGTTAAAAATTGCCGAATATTCTCTAATTCGTTGATTCTTGTCGAAATTTCCCCCACTGGCCGCCGTTCAAAGTATTTCAGGGGTAAGCGCAGCAGGTGATCGATAATTTCTGAACCGAGGGTCATGTCGATGCGGTTAGTGGTATCGACAAAAAGGGATGTTCTCAAAAAGGTTAAAATTCCCTCAAAAACGGCAATTACTAACAGGAAAACCCCGAGGGTATTCAAGGTTTCCGGGCTATTCTGCACGATCACTTTATCGATGATCACCTGAATCATCAAGGGATTGGCCAGGGCAAATAACTGCACGAAGAAAGAAGCGATAAAAACTTCTATTAAGACTCGTTTATGTTTCTTGACAGAAGGCCAAAACCATGATAGGCCAAAACGCTGTTGCTGGGTGTGTTTGGTGGGTTTGAGCAGAATTACTTCCCCTTTTTCGTCCCAAGATTCCAGAAATTCGCTGGTTTTGCGTTTAATTATCCCCCGTTCGGGAACAGCGATCGTGGTTTCCCGTTGATTAATTTCGTAGAGGATAACGATGCTGTCTTGCCAGCGAATTAGGGCAGGAGGGTTGATATTGGGCAAGGAAGAAGCATTTAGGGGTACTAATTGGCTATGGAGTCCCACTACCTCGGCCACAGCCCCACACAGGGGCAGGGAAAGGCTGCCGGTTCTTTGCAGTTGATCCCCTAGAATGCGTTGGATCACGTCCTTGCGAAAGGGAATATTAAAATATTTGCAGAGCATCTGAAAACAGGCACTCACCGCCTCTAGTTCCGTTTTTCCCCTGAAAAAAGGATATGACTTGCGGTTTTTCTGGAGAGTTTTTTCAAGGTCGATATCGCTGGTGATGTCGCTGATTCTTCCTTGGGGGATATCTAATACCTGGGTGGGTTTATTTCCCTTAATGACTTGGGTTTCCCAGATATCATCCGTTTCTGTTTCCGCAGCCGCTTCGGTTGCAACCGTCAAGAATTCGTCTAACTGGTCGCAACGCGCTCGCTCCGCGAGATCGGAGGAAAGACCTAATAAGCGCGTGCTAGTCGGATTATTCCGGGTGATAACTGAGCCGATAGGATAATTATCGGTATTTTCGCTGACTAACCAGAGATAATCATCGTTAATCTGGTTGTAGGACACACAAGCTTTGTTTAAAAGGGCCTGTGCCATTTCTTTGAGGTCCCCCCCACCCCAGGCCTGTTGATTAAGATAGGAGCCTAGGACAGCATAAACTTCAGCGATCGAGGTTTGTTGAAAGAAATATTGCTTAAATTCGGGGTAATTATTGATTAAAGACCAAAAATCCTCTTCTTTTAAGGTTAAACAGATGGTGACTTCCGAAGAAGCGATCACCGTTTCACAGGGGGTAGCGCGCAGAAGACTCATCCACCCGAATAAATCCCCTGGCTGCAATTTAGCCAAAGTGACTGGCAACGGATTGTTTACCCTAGCATCGTAACCCAAAAGTCTGGCCTCTCCCTCGTAGAGAAGGACGAGGTGAGAGGGTAAGCGGTCACACTTGAGTATGGCATTGCCCATCTCATAGCGAAAGGGTTGTAATTTCTGGCCCAGAGAACGTCTAACCTCGACGGGCAGGCGATCAAAGGGCTGTACAGTCTCCAGAAAAGCGGTAAAATCTAAAGTGGTGTAACTCATTAGCTAGGCGAAAATTGACTAAGTTGGCAAATAATTAGGCGAAAAGATTGGGTAAACCCAGTGTTGCAAGGGATGCTATATAATTGATACCTGCTCGCCATTGACTAGGGTTGATTCGGAGATAAATTTCACTGTTTGCATTTGAGCCGTTAACCATTGTTGGAATAAATCATTGCGTAAGCGTTGACGGGTGGGAGTATCCAGTTCACAGGATAAATATTTTTCTAGCCGGACAATCACGACCCATTCTCCCACTTGCGTCGGTGGCCACAGTTGCCCCGGTTTACTTGCTTTGAGAATTTGCCCAATCTGGGGATGGGGGCTGCTCAGTTCCACAGGTCCGATTAGTCCTCCGGTTTCTGCTTCTGCTCCTTGGGAGTATTTTTTGGCTAGTTCAGCGAAGCTAGTTTCTCGATCCTGTATCCGGAAAAATAGTTCTTGGGCAATGCCGATATTTTTTGTCCGAATCAGGGAATAAACCACCTTATCCAATTGATTTTTGACTTGCAAGAAGTAGGATTCTACTTTGTTATCCCAAGTCTCCTGTTTAAATTTTTCCAATTTAATGTCCCGCAGAATTAGATATTCTAGTTGTTCGGAATTCATCCCGTTTTGTTGTAACCAAGATTTCATTTGTTCATCGTTGGCAATTTGATTATTTTGATAGAAACGGGAATAGGCTGCGTTTCTTTCTTCGGGATTGCAGGCGATATTTGCGATCACTCGCTCGATAATTACTTCCCGAATTAACTGCGGCAACATACCATATTTTGCCAAAAGAGGCAAGACCTCTGACTCGCTAATTTTTTGGTCGCCGATTTCAATAATTGAACTCATAATAAATCCATTTTCCTCACAGAAATGTTTAAAACTATCAACTCTAGGAGCTTCTAAATTTTATTGAGGTGATTATACGTCAAAAGAGGTATTTCAAAGTATTCCCCCCTATTCTAATTTGAGTTTTACCCCGTGAAAACCGAAAATTACAGAAATTTAAGGAAATAAGTCGGTCATACTGGCTGGGGTGGTGAGGGGAATTAGTCTGGCTGATGGGCCTCCCCAAAAATCCTGCTCAGAAACCCCTGATTGACTAGAATAGACTTCTTGCAGAAGTCAGGGAAGGGGGAAAGGGAAATTTTTATCCTTTAACCCTTAACTCTATAATATGCACCCCTTTTCCTTTCATTTGCGGAAAATTTTTTGATTTATGCAAGAGATCTAATGATAGGATATAGGTCTAGCTGCCTTGGAGAGGTGGCAGAGTGGTCGATCGCGCTCGACTTGAAATCGAGTAACCAGCAATGGTTCGTGGGTTCAAATCCCACCCTCTCCGTACTCACCCAATCACATTTGGACTCCGGTTGCCCGATTGTTCTTAGAGAGGGGAAAATAAAATATACTAGGCTAAAAGGATAATATTGAGGCAGTAGCCCCCCGGCATGGTTTTTTGGAAAAGATTGTTTAATAGTTCCGAAGTCACTGCATCACCTGACTATTCGGGAGACTTGGTAGAGGTTGCTCAGAACGACCTCGGACAGACGCGAGTGTTTTTTAGTACCGATCGAGAGCTAGATCTGTATGAGTTAGAAGAACTTTGTGACTCGGTAGGTTGGGCCCGTCGTCCTTTACGCAAAGTTAAAAAGGCGATCGAATGTAGTTTTTTAGTGGTGTCGATGTGGGAAGTGCGAGGTAATCGCCGTCGTTTAGTGGGTTTTGCTCGTGCCACTTCCGATCACGCTTTTAATGCTACGGTCTGGGATGTGGTTGTTCATCCTCACTATCAAAGTAAAGGCTTTGGTAAAGCATTAATGAAATTTATGATTAGGAAGTTGCGGGGTGAGGACATCAGTAATATAACTCTTTTCGCCGATCCGCAGGTGGTGGATTTCTATCGTCGTCTTGGTTTTGTTCTCGATCCCGAAGGTATCAAAGGTATGTTTTGGTATCCCGATTAAGAATGCGGCTCTTAGGCTATACTAAAAAAGGAGTTTATTTCGGGATGTAGCGCAGCTTGGTAGCGCGCCTGCTTTGGGAGCAGGATGCCGCAGGTTCAAATCCTGTCATCCCGACTTGAGAGAAAATTCTTAAAATCCTTACTTTGTCTCCTTTCTGGTGGACAAAAAAGGCTGCCTTCTTTTAT
Organism: Microcystis aeruginosa Ma_SC_T_19800800_S464; assembly: GCA_007095785.1. Classification (GTDB taxonomy): domain Bacteria; phylum Cyanobacteriota; class Cyanobacteriia; order Cyanobacteriales; family Microcystaceae; genus Microcystis; species Microcystis aeruginosa_E. The sequence goes on along the minus strand of SFBL01000103.1, from coordinate 40,937 downwards.
TCGCCAACTCAGGGGAATTACCAAACCCCCCGATGTCGGGGGGCAGGGGGGGGAGATTCGGCTAATCTAAGAATAAGACGATTATTCTTCTTCGTAATCCTCCTCGAAATCGTCCTCATCCCCTTCCTCATCAGCTGCTGACCAGCTGTCGCTGATGGGTTGGCGACTAAAGCGACTGCTGCCGCGGGAGGAGAGGAAAGCCATCTCATCATCCTCTAAATCGACCACATCCCCCTCAGCATAGGCGCGAGCGGTTTGATCGTCAAGAATCATATCGCTATCCTCACTACTATCACCGAAACCGGGACGAGGGGGGAAACCGAGGCCGCCGGGGGGAGCGTAATAACCACGATTGTTGTTGTAGTTATATTCCTCCTCTGGGGGGGTGTAATCGCCGATCCCCGCCGTGTTTTCGTGGGAATTGAAGCCAGTACCCGCCGGAATCAGACGACCGATAATCACGTTTTCCTTGAGACCCCGTAACCAGTCCGACTTACCTTCGATCGCCGCTTCCGTGAGGACGCGGGTGGTTTCTTGGAAGGAGGCGGCACTGATAAAGCTATCGGTATTCAAGGAAGCTTTGGTGATCCCCAGTAGTACAGGAGTATATTTAGCCGCCGCCCCACCGGTGATCGACATGGCTTCGTTGACCGTCTCCACCTGTCGCAATTCCAACAATTCCCCGGGTAACATACTGGTATCGCCACCGTCATCGATCCGCACCTTAGAAGTCATCTGACGCACGATCACTTCGATGTGTTTATCGGCAATATCGATCCCCTGGGATTGATAAACCGACTGTACCTGATCGACGAGGAACATCTGGGTTTTTTCCAAGGCTTTCAAGGCTGCCTCGTAACTGCCCAAGCTATCCACATAATAATTAAAGAACACCTCTAAAATCTCGTGGGGATTAGCCTGACCATCGGTTAACGCCTGACCCACATCGATACGCTGATTATCGCTCACCAGAGGGTTTTGACTGCCTAAAAGCGGATATTCACTGATCGTGCCGTCATCCTCGACCACCTTAATATCGACAATCTCAGAATCTTGGTACTCCACTTGACAAACTCCCGGTTTGCGTGCTAGTACACAAGCCTCCTTCGGTTTGCGTGCTTCGAGCAGTTCTTCGATTCTCGGTAGGCCTTGAATGATATCCCCAGTTTTCGAGCGCTCAAACACCAACAGCACCAAATTATCGCCCCGTTGGACTAAATCCCCCTCATCGATGTGCAGAATTGCCCCCGCCGATACTCGGTAGGGTCGGGCCTTACGCAGACGGATTTCATAGCCGGTGGTGGTTTGGTCAACGGCCAGTACTTGACCAGAATTGGGGGCTAAAACTCCGGCAGCGATCTCAGCTTCGGCGATTACCAGATCCCCGGCTTTGACGGTGGGAGCAACGGCGATCGGGAGAGTAAACTCGTCACTGGTACGCACGATTAAAAGACGGCGCACCGCTTCGCTTCCCTTGCGAATCCCGCGGATTTCGCCAGCTTCCTTACACTGAATCTCAGTCCGGGCCACCACTGCCCCCGGTGGGATTTCATCGCCATCTTGGACAAGAACGCGAGTCTGAATATTACCCCCTAAAGGATCATTATCACTATCCCGACGCAGCACCAGGGATTCGAGAATAACTAACTGTAAACGCTGACAATCCCTGTCCTCAATCGGTTCTAACTCGATATCGGCCGTCAGATGGGAGACTGATTCTGGTTCTTCGCTAGAAATTTCTAGGACTAATTGGGTGCTGATCAGTTGACAACCCTCGACGGATTTAACTCTTTCCCCGTCTTTAAAGAAGATGCGCTGTACTGATCGCAGTTCGATATGTCGTCCTCCTTCTTGGTTAGCAGAACCTTGGGTGGGAGAAGTGGATTGGTCTTCGACGGCGAACTCCTGTACTGGTCGCAGTAGTAAACCCAAACCCTCGTTAGTTTCCACCCATTCCGCTTGCCGTAACTCCTCGATCGTGACTTCGGGAGTCAACTGTGTACCGGGGTAAATTAACTGTTCCTGGGCAATTCCGGAGGATTCCGGTTCGAGATCCATAAATAACAGCCCCGGTTTGACAATAATCTCCCGGAGGATGTCATTTTTCTGGATGACTTCCACCACACCGCTAGAGTTACAGAAGATGTCTTTAACCACTTCTTCCCCCGCTTCCACATACTGCCCATCTTCCACCTGTAAGAGGGAGATATCTTTATTGACTTCGTGGGTTTCTTCGGGAATCCAGAGGATCGTGCCGCCTTTGGTGATTTCATAACCCTGTTTGCGGCTGCCTTTGGAGACTTCGATATCGACGTATTTAATCATGCCGCCAGTGTGGGTTTGATAGCGATCGTCGATTAACTCGGCGACAATGGCATGATTCTGTACTTTTGTCCCCGGAGTGGTTTTCAGCAGGAAGCGTTGACCATCGACCGTATGAATAATAAATTGTTCCCGACCGGCACTACTTTCTACTTTTACTTCGGCCTGATCCAAAGACACGGAAGCGGTGACGATATCGATTTCCCGGCTATTGGGGGCTAAACGCACCAAACCGCCGTTAGTGGATACTAACTTAGTTTCCGCTAGAACATCCCCCACTTGTACTTGAGCGCCGTTACTGACCACGGGTTCGGCCCCTGGGGGCAAGTTATACACTTCTCCGGAGAGAATCCATAGTAATCCCCCCCGTTGGGCGATGCGGGTGGTGTTGCCTTGGCGATCGGTTTTTTCCTCCTGGACTAATTGGGAGAATAACACCTCACCAGCTAAGTCACTGGTTACGTCTTTTGTAGCTTTTTCCGTGGATTTTTGGACTTTATCGGAGGTTATTTCCGCTAGTAACTGTTCCTCGCTTACCGTCGCCCCATCGGTGACGAATAGCAGCGACCCCGGAGTCAAAGAGTAGGTGACGGTTTCTTTAGTTTTATCCTTGGGTGTTAATTTAATTTCCCCTGGGGCCTCCACCTGATCCCGTTCATCTCCGTGGCGAGTTCGCACGTTACGGATACTTAACCCCGGCAGAAAACGCACGGTTCCCTCGAAGGGACTCCGCACTTGCCGGGCCACTTCTCCGGTAAATACGCCCCCGGTGTGGAAGGTACGCATGGTTAACTGAGTCCCCGGTTCCCCGATCGATTGGGCGGCAATAATTCCCACTGCTTCCCCCATATCCACTGGATGACCGTGGGCCAGACTCCAACCGTAACAGGTTTGGCAAACCGAGCGGGCCGCTTCACAGGTTAAGGGGCTGCGGACTTTGATTTTATCGACGAGTAGCCCTAGTTTTTCGGCGGTTTCGTCATCGATAATCTGGTTACGGGTGGCGATCACTTCTCCATTGACCACCACATCTTCGGCCAAGGAACGACCTAATAGGCGATCGCTTAAGGGAATTAACACGCGATCGCCATCGGTCATAGCAGTTAATTCGATGTAACGATTGGTGCCACAATCGGCCTCGCGGACGATGACATCTTGGGACACATCGACGAGACGACGGGTCAGATAACCGGAATCTGCCGTCCGTAGGGCTGTATCAACTAAACCTTTGCGGGCCCCGTAGGAGGAAATAACGTATTCGGTAACGGTCAATCCTTCCCGGAAGTTAGTCTTAATCGGGAGGTCAATAATTTCCCCCTGGGGATTAGCCATTAACCCCCGCATTCCCACTAACTGACGTACTTGACTCATATTACCCCGCGCTCCGGAGAAAGCCATCATATAGACGGAGTTGAGGGGATCGGTCACTTGGAAGTTGCGAATTACTTCATCTTTAAGCGATTCAGATGTACTATTCCAAGTGTCAATTACTTTTTGGAAGCGTTCCACTTCGGTGATTTCCCCGCGCACATAACGCTGTTCGGTCTGCCGGATTTCCTGTTCGGCACTTTCGATCATTTGTCGTTTAGCTGCCGGTACGGTTAAATCATCCACACTAATGGAAACCCCTGCTTTGGTAGCGAAACGAAAACCGAGGTTTTTCAATTCATCGGCCATTTGCGAACAGCGCGCTGAACCGTAGTTTTGATAGGCCCAAGCGATCAGTTTTTTTAGTTTTCCTTTGTCAACAGTTTGGTTATAAAACATCTCGATCCCAGTACAAGTAAACAGCTATTAGCTATCAGCCATCGGTGAACAGTAACAAGATTGGTTATAGGGGTTGGGTGTTGGGGTTTTAGGGTTTTAGTTGAATTCCCCCATTTGCCCATTTCCCCCTCACCTAACCCCTCACTGCTCACTGAAATTACACTTCCGATTCTTCTTCCTCAAGGTCTTCCGTGGTTAAGGATTCGTAGGTGGGGCGAGAGGGGGCGCGACGGCCGACATCGACCATCAGATCCACCTCCACATCCCGGGAAGTACCATCGGGGGCATTTTCCACCTTGTGAACGGCGATATCGAGGCCGAGGGATTGCAATTCTCGCATCAAAACCTTAAAGGATTCTGGCGTACCCGGGCGGGGAATCGGCTTGCCTTTTACGATCGCATTTAAAGCCTCATTCCGTCCTTGCATATCATCGGATTTCACCGTTAGCAATTCCTGCAAGGTATAGGCCGCCCCGTAGGCTTCCAGGGCCCAGACTTCCATTTCTCCGAAGCGTTGGCCCCCCTGTTGAGCTTTACCGCCCAAGGGCTGCTGAGTAACCAAGGAGTAGGGACCGGTAGAACGGGCGTGAATCTTATCATCAACCAAGTGAACCAGTTTTAACATATAGGCCATACCGACGGTAACGGGACGGTCAAAGGGTTCGCCAGTGCGACCATCGTAAACGGTGACTTTGCCGGCGTGTTCTTCCTTGAACACCCAATCGCGATTAGGTTTTTTCGAGGCATTTTCTAGCAATCCGTGGACGGTTAAACGGCTGGCTTCTTCCCCATACATTTCGTCAAAGGGAGTAATCTTAAAGCGCACGCCCAGATTTTCGCCGGCCCAACCCAGTAAACATTCAAACACCTGACCGACGTTCATGCGACTGGGAACCCCTAGGGGATTGAGAACGATATCGACGGGGCGACCATCGGGGAGGTAGGGCATATCTTCCAGGGGCAGAATCCGAGAAATAATCCCTTTATTGCCGTGACGACCCGCCATTTTATCGCCCACTTGGATTTTGCGTTTTTGGGCAACGTAAACCCGTACTACCATATTCGCCCCGGGGGGTAATTCATCTCCCTGTTCGCGGGTAAATACCCGCACATCCACTACCCGGCCTTTTTCGCCGTTGGGGACGCGCAGGGAGTTATCCCGTACATCCCGGGCCTTTTCGCCGAAAATTGCCCGCAGTAGTTTTTCTTCGGGGGGTTGGTCTGATTCGCCTTTCGGGGTGACTTTCCCCACGAGGATATCGCTGGCTTCTACCCAAGCGCCGATGCGAATAATACCGCGTTCATCGAGGTTTCGCAGGGCATCTTCACCGACGTTGGGAATTTCCCTGGTGATTTCCTCCGGTCCGAGTTTAGTTTGACGGGCTTCGATTTCGTATTTTTCAATGTGGATACTGGTATAGACATCTTGTGCCACCAGTCTTTCACTGATTAAAATTGCGTCTTCGTAGTTATAGCCTTCCCAGGGCATATAGGCGACGAGGATATTCTGGCCGAGGGCGATTTCTCCTCCTTCGGTGGCGGAACCATCGGCGAGGATTTGTCCGGGGACAACCTGTTCACCTTGATAGACTAAAGGACGCTGATTTAGGCAGGTATCTTGGTTAGAGCGTTGATATTTCTGAATTTCGTACTCGATCTCGCTCTTGCCGAAAATCTCTTTGTCTTCATCCGCTACTTTGATGCGAATCCGGTTAGCATCGACGTAGGAAACGACCCCATTGGTACGGGAAACGATGACCATGCCGGAGTCGCGAGCGGCCTGTGCTTCCAATCCGGTACCCACAAGGGGACGTTCGGGACGCAGCAGGGGAACCGCTTGTCGTTGCATATTAGACCCCATGAGGGCGCGGTTCGCGTCGTCATGTTCAAGGAAGGGAATCAGGGAAGTGGCCACCGAGACAATTTGCACGGGGGAAACACAAACGTAGTCCACCTGTTCGGGAGAAGTGGTGGAGAATTCCTGCCGATAGCGCACTGGGATAGTTTCGCCGAGGATATAACCATTTTCATCGGTGGCCACGTCTCCCGGTGCTACCCGCAGATCGTCTTCTTCGTCGGCGGTGAGGTATTTAACGGGGAGATCGTAGCGGACTCGGCCATTTTCCACCACATAACAGGGGGTTTCAATAAAACCGTAGTCGTTGACGCGAGCGTAGGTGGCTAGGGAACCGATTAAACCAGCGTTGGGACCTTCTGGGGTTTCCACGGGACAGATGCGACCGTGGTGGGAGGGGTGAATGTCACGCACGGCAAAACCGGCCCGTTCCCGGGTCAGACCGCCAGGACCAAGGGCGGAAATACGGCGTTTATGGGTCAATTCCGCTAGGGGGTTGGTTTGATCCATAAACTGGGAGAGTTGCGAGGAACCAAAGAATTCTTTAATCGCCGCTACTAGGGGTTTCGGGTTGACTAGGGAAGCGGGGGTGAGGTTTTGGGATTCGCTGACGGTCATCCGTTCCCGAATGATTCTTTCTAAGCGGTTTAAACCTACTCGCACTTGGTTTTGGAGCAGTTCACCCACGGAACGGACGCGACGGTTGCCGAGGTGGTCGATGTCGTCGGTGTTGCCGATGTCAAATTCGAGGTTAATTAGGTAGTCGATCGCCGATAAAATGTCGGTGGTGGTGAGAACGCGCTGGTTATCGGGGACGTTGAGGCGTAGTTTTTTGTTGAGTTTATAACGACCAACGCGCCCGAGATCGTAGCGTTTATTGTCAAAAAAGCGCGATTCGAGCAGTTGTTGTCCGCCGGTGACGGTGGGAGGTTCCCCGGGGCGTAGTTTGCGGTAGAGGTCGAGGAGTGCCTCTTCTTCGGTGGGATTGCCTTCTTTGTCGAGGGTTTTTTGGTAGAATTCGGGATGGCGTAGGGAGTCAAAGATTTCGTTATCGCTCAATCCGATCGCTTTCAGGAGAACTTGGGCGGATAATTTGCGGGTTTTGTCGATTCTGACCCAGACTAAGCCGTTTTTGTCGGTTTCAAATTTTAACCAAGCTCCTCGGTTGGGAATCAGGGAAGCGGAGTAGGTACGGCGACCATTTTTGTCGATTTCGGCTTTGTAGTAAACACCGGGGGAACGGACGATCTGATTGACGATAACTCGTTCGGCCCCGTTAATGATAAAGGTTCCCCGTTCGGTCATCAGCGGTAAATCGCCGATAAAAACTTCCTGTTCGATGTTTTCTCCCGTTTCTTTGTTGATTAAACGGGTGGGAACGTACATCTGAACGGAATAGGTGCTATCGCGTCGTTTGGCCTCATCGACGTTGTATTTCGGTTCTTTGAGTCTGTAGTCCTGGCCGAGGAAATGTAGTTCTAATTTACCTGTATAGTCGCTGATGGGGGAAAAGCTATTCAGTTCCTCGATCAGTCCTTCTTCCAAAAACCACCGAAAACTGGAGTGTTGGATTTCGATGAGGTCGGGTAAGAGATTAAAGGTAAGATTGTTCATAGGGTTACAAGGGCTGATGACACGATAGCGACGGTCGAATATCAGTGAGCAGTGAGGGGTTGGGTGATGGGGTTTTAGGGTGGTCACTGCGTGCGCGTTGCGGGGGGTTTTAGGGTTTTAGTTGAATTCCCCCATTTCCCCATTCCCCCATTCCCTGCTCTGTGCTAATAAACTGTGTTTTTTAACTGGGGAGTTGAAATAAGTGGCGGGCGTTGTGGGTGGTTTGTTCGGCTAGGGTTTCGAGAGAAACGCCGCGCAGACGGGCGACGGTTTCGGCCACGTGGAAGACGAAGGAGGGTTCACAGGGTTTACCGCGGTGGGGATTGGGGGAGAGAAAGGGGCAATCAGTTTCGATCAGTAGGCGATCGCCAGGGACGATTTGGGCGGCAGCTTGCACGGTTTTACTGTTTTTGAAGGTGACGATGCCGCTAAAGCTGATGTAAAAACCCAAATCTAAAAACCATTGAGTTTCTTCGGGGTTGCCCGTCCAGCAGTGCATCACGCCGTCAATTTTGCCCACTTGTTGCCGAAATGCGCTGATTTCCTCCCGCATTGCCTTGGCCGCATCTCGACAATGGATAATCACGGGTTTATCGAGACGATGGGCGATTTCTAATTGGGTCCAAAAGACTTGTTTTTGCTGCTCTTGATTATCCGCTTTATAGAAGTCTAAACCCATTTCTCCGATCGCCACGACACGCCGATCAGATCGAGCAAGGGATTCGATCTGATCGGCACTATTGTCTCGCCATTTTTGGGCATCTAGGGGATGTAAACCGACGGCGAAGGAAATTTCCTCGAATTGATCAGCAATGGCTTTTATCGCCGCAAATTCATCCGGTTCGACACAGGAGTGAACCAGATGAACGACTCCCACGCTTCGCCACCGTTCGGAGATAGCGGGCAAGTCGGCTTGCAAAACGTCAAAGTTCAGATGAACGTGCGTATCTATTAATTGCATCGACCCCCGATCGCTTGTTGCGTCTGTTCTGATTACAGCTTACTCGTTTCTTAGGAAGCTTGGCTAACTTTTTGCAAGGCTTTGGCTAAACCGGCTTTTTTTCTAGCGCCGTTGTTCCGGTGCAAGACGTTGCGCTTGACGGCTTTATCGATTTTACTGTAAGCTTCCGATAGAGCTTGTTGGGCGCTTTCTAGCCCTTCTGGGCTGGGGTTGGCTCCGTAGGCTGAGACAGCGACAAGACATTTTTTGATCAGGGTTCTTACGGCTGACTTGTACGCTTTGTTGCGTAGACGATTTCTTTCGGAGATTTGGACTCGTTTGAGTGCAGACTTTGTATTAGCCACAGTCGTTTCTTGTTCTCAATACTGGTATGGTTAATCCGGACACAGACAAACCATGATAACAGATTTGTGCTATTTGTTGCAAGAGTTTTCTGGACAGGAGTGGGGCAACCCCAGAGATATTTTCAGGATTAGGTTCCCAGAGATGGGGAAGTGTAGATGACAAGAAAACTGAGCCTCAAGGAGACTCAGTTGCCAGTTTTTTAAGAGCGGGAAGTTAACGAATGTACTCTTTGAGGATACTATTACGGTTGGGGTGACGCAGTTTCCGCAGGGCCTTGGCTTCTATTTGACGAATGCGCTCGCGAGTGACGTTGAAAATCTGGCCGATTTCTTCGAGTGTTTTCATCCGGCCGTCATCTAAACCGTAGCGCAGACGCAGCACATCCCGTTCGCGAGGACTAAGGGTATCGAGGACATTTTCTAAATCCTCGCGTAATAAATTTTTAGAAACTTCATCTTCTGGGGTTTCCCCATCTGCTTCGATAAAGTCTCCTAAACGGGAATCTTCTTCTTTACCGATGGGAGTCTCTAGAGAAATAGGTAATTGGGCAGATTTAGCAATAAAACGCAGTTTTTCAATGGTCATCTCCATCTTGGTGGCGATTTCTTCCTCGGTGGGTTTGCGACGCATTTCCTGAGAAAGAATCTTGGTGGTTTTTTTGATCCGGGAGATGGTTTCGTAGAGGTGGACGGGAAGTCTAATGGTGCGGGATTGATCGGCGATCGCCCGGGTGATGGCTTGACGAATCCACCAAGTGGCATAGGTGGAGAATTTATAACCCTTTTCGTGGTCGAATTTTTCGGCGGCGCGGATCAAACCGAGGGAACCTTCTTGAATTAAATCTTGGAAGGAAAGACCGCGATTCATGTATTTCTTGGCGATCGAAACCACTAAACGCAGGTTCGATTGTACCATTTTTTCCTTAGCGCGACGACCATGGTACAATCGACGCTTAAAGGCCGATAAGTATTCCTTTGATTTCGCCAGCCATTCTTCCACCAGGGGAGCCATTAGCTCCGTCTTACCTAAATAAGCCTTAATATCCGATAATTTCGGTTCTTTTTCCGATTTTTCAACGATAATTTTCTCGATGCGCTCGAACAAGAAAACCTGTTTTCCCCATTCAGCATCGCTATAGAGGCAAAAATCTTCGCGAATGCGTTCTAATTTCAGGAGATCGGCGATTTTTCTCGCTAATTCGATCTCCTCCTCCGCTCTCAATAACCGAATCCTGCCGATCTCTTGCAGATAAATCCGAATCGAATCTTCTGTATAGGGTTTTTTTCTAGCGGCGTCGCGACGACGAGCGCTGGCAAGGCGGCGGTTTTTTTTGCCATCGTTGCTATCGCTGGTTTCTTCTAGCTCTAACTCGATATCCTCATCATCGAAGTCTTCGTCTAGGTCAATCAAATCTAAATCCAATGGCGGCTCGGTAAGGGTTAGTACATCGTGGGCCTGCATCATGCCGTTTTCCTCTTGCTCCTTCTGTGCAAAACTAGAAGATCGAATCTCAATCTAGGTGATACTGAACAAATTTGTGTCTCAAATCCGAGACGGGGAAAGACTTTTCCGATTGTAGCTTTAATTACAACAAATGGGAGAAGATTTTTGCTTAAATTTCCTTGTGTCGATGCGATTTTAGCGACACGGAATGCTGTTTTAGCTCGGTCAACTCATAATCTGGCTCCTGCAAAAATTGGGTAAATGGCTGGAGGACTGAAATCCGATCGCCGGTTTGTCTGCGGTGTTGACCAGATAGCTAACAATCAAAGGAACTATGGGGTGGGTTAACTGTTCTCACTGGCAAGAGGAACAGCATCCCTATTTGCCTTGGCTAATTCCTTTAGTCCTCATACCATTTTTCTAAAGTAATGACAGAGATGGTTAATTACCCTCACCCCCAAACCCTCTCCCAGAAACGGAGAGGGGAGTAGGATGTCTGCCACGAATAAAGAAAAATGGTATTAGCTATTGTATTTAATGTGATCGGATTCTTGCGGATAAATTTCATCCCTCATTGCTTTTACGGGAATCTGGTTGGTACATTTGCACTACGACAGAGCGCAAGCTCATAATATTAAGTTAGCAACATTTTAGAAATTTGCGAGACAAATTTAATATTTTCTCCAATAGCGACGTGGGGAAGTGGGGTGTGGGGAGATGGGGAAGTGGGGAGATGGGGAGATGGGGAGATGGGGAGATGGGGAGATGGGGAGATGGGGAGATGGGGAGATGGGGAGATGGGGAAGTGGGGTGATGGGGTGTGGGGTGTGGGGTGTGGGGTGTAGGGAGAATAAATAAAATAATCTCCTGTCTCCTGACTCCTGACTCCTGATTACTAACTCCAGCGACCAACTTGTTCAGCAAACCCTATCTAGACTTGTAGCATTTCGGGGGTTTTTTCCTTCTGCTGCAGTGCGACGTGGAGACGGTTTAAGGCGCTGACGTAGGCGCGAGCGGAGGCGACAATAATATCGGTATCGGCTGCGCGAGCAGAATAGGTGCGTCCTTCGTAACGGAGACGGGTGGTCACTTCTCCTAAAGCATCGATTCCCTCGGTCACTTCTCGCACTGAGAAAGAAATTAATTCGTTCGGAATCTGCACCACTCGATCGATCGCTTTGCAGAGAGCATCCACCGGACCTGTACCAATGGCTGCATCGGATAACTCGCTACCGTCGGGAGTGCGAATCGTTACCGTGGCCGTGGGTCTGGCGTTATTTCCACAGGACACTTGTACTAATTCAAGGCGGAAGTGATCGGGAACCGTATCGATTTCATCGTTAACAATCGCTTCCAGATCGCGATCGGTGATTTCCTTTTTGCGATCAGCCATTTCTTTAAACTGGATAAAAGCGTTATTAAGTTCCGTTTCCGAAAGCTCAAAACCCAATTCCTGTAACCGAGAGCGAAAAGCGTTGCGGCCGGAGAGTTTACCGAGGACGATCTGATTATTAGTCAAACCGATCGATTCTGCATCCATAATCTCATAGGTGAGTTTATGTTTTAACACCCCGTCCTGATGGATTCCCGACTCGTGTGCGAAAGCGTTAGCACCGACGATCGCCTTATTCGGTTGCACGATCATGCCGGTAAGATTAGAAACTAGGCGAGAAGTGCGATAGATTTCCTTGGTGTTGATCTTGGTTAAAGGTTCCGTGGACTCTGGGGGACGACCGAGGAAAGGATTAAAATAGGAGCGCCGGACATGAAGGGCCATCACCAATTCTTCTAGGGAAGCGTTACCGGCACGCTCACCGATCCCGTTAATGGTACATTCCAACTGTCGAGCGCCATTTTTAACTGCTTCGAGGAAATTAGCCACCGCTAACCCTAAATCGTCGTGACCATGGACGGAGATAATCGCTTGGTCGATATTGGGGACATTTTCCTTAATACCACGGATTAAAGCCCCAAATTCGCTGGGGGTAGTGTAACCGACGGTATCGGGAATATTAACGGTGGTGGCTCCTGCGGCAATCGCTCTTTCGAGGACTTGATAGAGGAATTCCGGATCGCTGCGGCCAGCATCTTCGGGGGAAAATTCCACATCATTAAGAAAGGATTTAGCATAGGCCACCATTTCTGGCACAATGTCAAGAACTTCCTGACGAGTCTTCTTAAGTTTGTATTGGAGGTGGATATCAGATGTGGCTAGGAAGGTGTGAATTCTGGGCTTGGCGGCGGGTCTGAGCGCATCGGCGGCAGATTTGATATCTTTTTGGGTAGCCCGGGCTAATCCGCAAATAATCGGGCTATCAGCTTCGCTGCCGACGCTGGCGGCAATTTTTTGGACAGCTTCAAAGTCCCCCGGACTAGCGTGGGGAAAACCTGCTTCAATGACATCAACTCCCAGTCGTGCCAGTGCGCGCGCTATGGTTAGCTTCTCATCCACATTTAAAGCGGCACCCGGGGACTGTTCCCCATCTCGAAGGGTGGTATCGAAGATAATCACACGGTCTGGACTGGTATTCATAGTTTTTTTGTACCGTTAACGAACTTGGGAGTTGTTCCTCTGATTATAGCAGCCCAGGCCGAGGGGGTTGTTAAGGAAAATTGCCCTGAGAATTTCTCGACTTGCTTGCGCTTTTCCGGCTTGCCCTCTTTTTGGCTACCATAGAGGATATACATAAATTGGCGAGGGAGTTAACAATGTTTGGCAAACCAGCGAAGGAACCGAACCCACCGGAGGTAAAAGACCTACAGGAGGTGATGTTTTCGATTAAGCAAAATCTCGAACCAGATCAGGATAAAGCTGATATTAATCTTGTTGAGACTACCCCGCCAGAGGTGGTTACTGTAGTTGAAAATATTAGTAAAATTCTCTCTCCCTATTTTATCGTTTTGGTGGGTTTATTTCTCTATGATCGGAATAGTTTTATCGGGTTTTTGTTAGTCTTTACGGGAGTTTTAGCGATTTTTGGAGTTTCTCTCAAGGATATTAATAAACTCATTGAAGAAGGGAAAAAGTTTTTCCAATCTAAATAGAGCAGTTATCTTAAGGGTGAGATGGCAAGTCTCTGCTTCTAGTAAACGGGTGTAAGGGAGCTTTGATCAGTGATCATTGAACTGGTAACTGATAACTGGTAACTGATAACTGGTAACTGATAACTGATAACTGATAACTGATAACTGATAACTGATAACTGATAACTGATAACTGATAACTGATAACTGATAACTGATAACTGATAACTGATAACTGATATAAGATTATGTCTTTAGTTGCATCTTTACTCGATCGAGTATCTCCTCAGAGTTTACAACAATTGCGGGCTAGTGATCGAGCTTGGCAAGCTTTGCGTTTAGAAAATCCAGTTATTCCTACGGTAATTAATCAAAGTCAACAATCTTTAGGAGAGACGGATTTTGATCTAGTTATTGCGGGGGGAACCCTGGGAATTTTCATCGGGGCTGCTTTGCAAACTAGGGGCTGGCGTGTGGCATTATTAGAAAGAGGTATTCTGCGCGGTCGTGAGCAGGAGTGGAATATTTCCCGTTTAGAACTAAGCAGTTTTTTAGAGTTAGATTTATTGACCGGAGCGGAATTAAATCAAGCAATAGCGACGGAATATAATCCTGGGAGGGTGGGATTTTATCAAGGTTATGAGCTTTGGGTCAGAGATATTTTAAATATTGGCGTTGATCCGGTTTATTTGCTAGAGACTTTAAAAACTAAGTTTTTGCAAGCGGGAGGAAAGTTATTAGAAAATTTGGGGTTTAGCGGGGCGATTATTCATCCTGATGGGGTAATAGTTAAAACGGGAGAAATGACTTTAAAAACCCGTTTATTAATCGATGCCATGGGTCATTTTTCGCCAATTGCAAAACAGGCAAGAAAAGGAGAAAAACCCGATGGAGTTTGTTTAGTGGTGGGTAGTTGCGGTCAGGGTTTTCCCAGTAATGAAACTGGTGATTTGATTTATTCTTTTACCCCAATCTTGCACCAATGTCAATACTTTTGGGAAGCATTTCCCGCTAGGGATGGTCGGACAACCTATTTATTTACCTATCTTGATACCCATCCTGATCGCTTTAGTTTAGAATTTTTGATGGAGGAGTATTTAAGATTACTGCCGGAGTATCAAAAGGTAGATTTAGAAGCGGTAAAGTTTCAGCGTTTTCTAGCGGGTTTTTTCCCTGCCTATCGTCAAAGTCCTTTAAAAATGCCTTGGCCAAGAATTCTGGCAGTGGGAGATAGTAGCGGTAGTCAATCTCCAGTCAGTTTTGGTGGTTTTGGGGCAATGGTTAGGCATTTAAAAAGGCTAACTTTCGCCATCGAGGAAGCTTTACAAATCGATGCTTTAAACCGAGAAGATTTAGCACTTTTACAACCCTATCAACCAAATATATCGGTAACGTGGCTATTTCAAAAAACCATGAGTGTCCCGATGTCTGCTCACCCTAATCCCAATCAAATTAATGACTTAATGAGTGGAGTTTTTCGGGTAATGGATAAGTTGGGAGATGAGGTATTAAAACCGTTTTTACAGGATGTGGTGCAGTTTTCTTCCCTCTCAAAAACTTTGCCTTTGGTTAATCCTCAATTAGTTTTACCGATGATTCCGCAAGTAGGTATCAGTCCTTTTATTGATTGGACAGGACATTATTTTAATTTAGCTTTGTATAGTGGTTTATATCCCTTAGCAGCCAACTTAAAACCTGTTTTAGAAAAGTTACCCGACAAGCAAAAATATCTTTACCATCGTTGTTTAGATAGTTGGAAATATGGCTCCGGGGGAGATTTTATCAGTAAACAGTGAACTGATAACTGATAACTGATAACTGATAACTGATTTAATCTTTATCTTGAAAAAATTGTTGATCGAGATAATTGACTTTAGCATAGGGTTCTAAAGCGGAGAGAATTTGTCGGCCATAACTGCGAGCATTGACACGATTATCGAGGACAGCCACACAACCTTGACACTCCCGGAGAGACTGAACAGATTTCTGAATTTCCCTCACTGCTGTGGGTAAAAGATAGGCACGAAACCAGTCGAGATGTTGTCGTTTGTAGTAAGCAATTTTGCCAGCAACGAGAGGATTTTCGGGGGAGGGTAAGGGTAAAGTAGCGATAATTAATAAACTGGGAGTGAGAAATTTTTCTTGATGAGTTTGCCAGAATTGCCAACCACAAACGAGAATAGTATTACTATTAATCCCGGTTTTTTCCACTTGCACTCGCGAACCATAATCGGCTGCGATTTGGGTGGCAATTTGTGCCTTGAGGGGAACATCTTCAATCAGGATTACTATCGGTTGTTCACTGGTATGATTAGCGCTAACTAATTCCCGCACTTGCTTTAATAACATCGGTTGAAATTCGGGCGTATTGGGGGCGCTGATGCGATCGGGTAGATATAAATGAATATATTCACTTTCGCGATCAGCTGCAAACTTTAGAGTTAAAATATCTCCGATACCCTGATTTTGACGGTATAAATTAGCGGATTTTTCACTATCTAAAAAACTGCCGATTAAAACAAAGGGTTGCTGCTGCCAAATCGGTTTGAAAAAACTAGCCACCTCCAAAGGGCTGATTTTTAGGGTAAATTCTTCTCGATCTCGATCTACTGATGTCCAGAGGAGATAATTATGCTCGGGTATTTTTGCCGCTAAAAGTTGCCAAGCAGAATCAGTGGTTAAGTCTTGATCCAAGCGTTGCAGCAGGGCAATTATATATTCTTTTTCCTTGGCATCAATAAGATAGCAATTATAGGGATTAATTGGATGACCAAGAATACTTTGGCTAAGTTGTGCTTTAATTAAGTTTATAAACTCTCTATGCTGGGGATATGCTGACCCTAAAGCGAACCATTGTTCGGGAGTAATGGTGACGGTGAGATAGTCTAGTAGACAAGTTTCTAAATCTTCGGCCCGATCGATTATCGTGGGGATATTCTGGGGAAAATGACCGAGATTGCCCAATTTATCCTCTAACCATTGTTGGGGTGTGGTGAGGAGTAAACCGGTAAAATTAGCGGGAAAGCGATCGCTTTTGAGGATATCTCGCTGAGTTTTTAACCATGCTTGTAGATGGGGGATTTCCACTTCTAACAGTAGGTTTAGTTCTGACTCTGGGGCAACAATTAGAACAGGTGTATCACCTAAAAGAGCCGGGGTGAGATAACTGAGACAATAACGGGAGAGAGTAGTTCCAGTTTGTATGAGAGAGGAACGTTTTAGGCGTAAAGCTCTAGCCACCAGTCGCCCCATAGTGAGATGATGAGACCAGTAAAAGCGCCCTTGTTCCCGTAAAAAAGCGCGTAGGGAAGAATGAACCGCTGCTTCTAATAAAACCATCTCATCTCAGTTATTGGTTATCAGTGATCGATCATAGCCTTGATTTTGCCACTGATTACACTCCGAGACTCTCTTACGGTGATTTAGGTTGAAGCTCAAATTTCATCTTGGAACGGTAAAAACCTAGAACTAGGTAAATGTGATTTTGCGGTAAAAAAAGCGATAAAAAACCACAATCGAACATTTGATGGCTTTTTACCGCAATTTACAGCCTTAAATTGCCAGGTTTATCCTCTGTTAGGATTTTTTACCAAGGCGAGATAGTAAGATACCGATGGCACCGATACCGAAAATACCCAGTTTCATCGATGGTTCGGGGACGGTAGTGGCAGTGAGCTTAAATCCACTGGTGATAAACATTCCAAAAACGTTATCATCATTGCTTGGGTTCACTGTTGTTAAGCGCAGGAAAGTATCTCCTGGCAAGATAAAAGGAGTGGCACTAGCGCTATTGCCAAAAGCAAGGTTATAGTATTCGTCGTCTGGATTCCCATTCATAATACTAGGCTGAATCGTCGGATTTGGATTAGCAGGATTATCGCCTATCCCCCCAACAGTTATCAAATTTCCATCTGCCGATGTTTGA
The DNA here is from genome assembly GCA_007095785.1 of Microcystis aeruginosa Ma_SC_T_19800800_S464. Lineage (GTDB taxonomy): Bacteria > Cyanobacteriota > Cyanobacteriia > Cyanobacteriales > Microcystaceae > Microcystis > Microcystis aeruginosa_E. The sequence continues at coordinate 23,681 of SFBL01000103.1, read as the reverse complement.
CCAGTAGTGCGGTCATCCGCTCCCCCTGCACTTGTAGTTAAACGTCGATTATTGGTTGAGTTAGTAGTTACGTCAATTACGGTAAATTGCTGCTGCCCCAAGACTGGCTGCTTGCTATAACTAGAGGCAAGTGAAACCAGAAAATCTCCCCCAGTGTAAGGACTGGCAAAATCAAACTGGCTCGTGTCTCCCCCGGTGGACAGTTCTCCGTCTAAGATAACCGAGGTAAAACCTTGGGTAGAAGGATTACTATAGGCAACGACAAGAACCGCCCCATCGTTAGTTAGGTTTGGAGAAGGAGGCCCGTTTTCAACGATAGTAAAGTCTTGCAATCCCCCCGTAAAAGAAGAGGCGATGATACTGGTGACATCCCAACGGGCGGTAGTGGCTGGGTTGTTATTCGGACTAAGAATAGTTGCTGAATCCAAGGAAAGTGTATTCCCATTAAAAGTTACTCCGTAAACTTGTTGTAAATCCCAGACGGAAGCAGCATAGAGATAAGCCCTCTCAATAGTAGAACCTGTGGGTATATCGGCTTGAATAACTCCACTATTAGTTGTACTACCGAAACCGTCAATAGAAAGGGCAGCGTTGGGAATGACATTTCGTACCATCAAACTAGCGGAAGCAGGGGCAATGTTTAGGCAAAGTCCAACAGCAATCCCCAGGGGGAGCAATGAATAAGTAAGTTTTTTCATGATGAGCAACTGGTAATAACTTTCAGATTATAGCGTTTATCATAAAGATGAAGTATGATAGGATTTGTGATTATATCTAGACGATCAGATAATATTCCGACGTTCCGTCCTTCTCTAAAACCAGAAACTTCCTATCTCACTGTTAAGATAACTACTAATAGGCTGCCTGTCTATTAATAATTTGTTTAAGTCGAATTTTTCCAAGGTAATGGCAGAGATGGTTAATTGCCCTCACCCCAACACTTCTCCCAGAAACCCGTTTTTTGGCATTTTTGAAACAGGGTGGGAGTTTCCAGCTTAAGATTTTCTTTATTTAGGACAGACATAGCTTGCTAACAGACTTAAAAAACCATTGGCTGTAAAAGATCACTATTGCAATTAGCTTTGACAAATCTCAACATAGTCTAGATGAGAAGCGGGAAGCAATGGCAACAATGTAATTTACTCGTACTATAATGATACAGCCTTTACACAAACACTTGTGTGATTTGACGCAGTAAAAGAAGTATTTAAGGACACAAGTAAGCGAAAACACGCCTAATTAGTCAGCGCAATAAGACGTTTTTATTAAGAAGGGACAGAACCCTGATGGCCTGTATTATAGAGGGCATGGCAATTAAGACCGACCACAACGCTGGAACTATTTCATCAAATTAGTTCCCCCAGAGAACCAACTTGGGCTACTTTGCACACTTTTGTCTTTTTGTCAAATTTTATGTTAAGAAAGATGTTACCCATGGATAGGCCTGCTAGGAATAAGGAAAAATCGTGTTGGTATTGATATTTTGAGTTTGTGCTGTCCCATCTGCTTTTTACTTGCGACTTGGTGTGAGATGATCTAGAAATGTGTATTTCATGAAAAGGATAAAGAAAAGTAATGGCAGAAATTCAGTTTTCCAGGGGGTTAAAAGAACCAGTTGTTCCCGATATACGCTTAAGTCGCACTAAAACGGGAGAGAAGGGATCGGCAAAATTTTATTTTGATCAACCGACTATCCTCGGAGATCAACAAACCGAGGAAATCACGGGGATGTATCTCATTGATGAGGAGGGGGAAATCGTCACCAGGGAAGTAAAAGGCAAATTTATCAACGGTAAACCCATGGCGATCGAAGCTACGGTTGTTTTTAATTCTCCCGCAGAGTGGGATCGTTTTATGCGTTTTATGGAGCGTTACGGTAGCGAAAACGGTCTAGAATTTACTAAATCCTCTTGATTTTGCCCTTAGCTTCCGGCAATCTGTCAAAAAACCCGCATTCAGGAGCGATGCGGGTAGAGGTGAAAAATCAGAGGAAAAACCTATTTATTTGACTCCCAACAATTCCACATCGAAAAGTAAAGTCGCGTTGGGAGGAATCACCCCACCGGCACCCCGCGCACCATAACCCAATTCTGGGGGGATAATTAAGGTACGCTGTCCACCGACTTTCATCGATGCGACTCCCTCATCCCATCCTTTGATCACTTGACCAACTCCAATGGTAAAGGTAAAAGGTTGATTGCGATCCTTGGAACTATCGAATTTTTTGCCGTCTGTCAGGGTTCCCGTGTAGTGAACAGTCACTTTTTGACCTTTTTGGGGACTTTCTCCGGTTCCTTCCACGATATCGATGTATTTTAGTCCCGAATCGGTGGTGACTGCTTGATCTAAATCCATGGAGATGATTTCCTTATTAATAGTTTGAGTGATAGCAGGTGGATTGGTTTCGGCGGCGATCGCATTGGTTTTTTCCCCTCCACCAAAGAGGGAAGCAGCGATTAAAAATAAGCCACAAACGGCAATAATAGCAAAACTGAGCAAGATTTCGCGCATTGATTTCATAGCTCCCTAACGCCAGAGTTTATTCTCTAAGTCTCTCACCTGTCGTTCTAATCTATCAATCCTTCCCCGCAGTTCGTCCATTTCCGATTGTCGGGGAACCCCTAAATCCTGCAAAATCTGGCGAATATAGCGTTCTAAGTTGTTCTCGAAGCTCCCCTGTTCAGACTTCATCTGTGTCATCAGATCATCGACAAAGTTTTTAGCCTGATCGGAATTGATTTTACCGTCTTTGACTAATTCATCGCTCACTTCTTTGATTTTTTCTGCCACCATGGAAGTAGTGCCAATACCCATCAGCAGCAATTGTTTAATCCAGTCGCTATTATCCATTGTTTTCACACCTTTCAAGGAGACGGGGATAAAAATATTCCTATTCCATTATGGACTTTTGCGGCGGTAACGGCAGAGCGATCGAGCAGATAACCCGCCAAGGCTATTCCAGTGGAACTACCCCCATCTAGGTTTAAACCGTCTTTTGCCGCCATTAACAGCAAAATTCGGGCTAATTCCCCTAAAGTTGCCCCCCTTCCCCCGACGCGATTATGGATAGCAACTAGCAAAATTTTTCCTTCTCGGCTAACTGCGATCGCACTGCGGGAAGCTTGTTGATTTTGGAATGCCGGACTAAATTTTTCGGCATTTCCATCTAAAACTAGGCGCCCATTCTGCAATAATAGGGGACCAGCACCTAAAATCTGGGGATAATTAGCAAAATCTCTCGGTAGGGTGACGCTATCGAGGTTGACTGTCTCACCAATCTTTAAATTAATATCTGTCTTTCGGCAGATGACTAAATAGCCATTTTCCGGTATGTCTATACTATCCTGTGGCAAAAGATTATTTAATTTCTCCGTTATGCGATCGCCTTGCACGACTAACCCGGTTTCGCGCTCGGTGAGGGGATGATAATTACTTCCCCAATCACGAGTATAACGACTGCAGCCGGCTGTCACGAAACCACTATTTAACTGGGTTAGGGTAAAACGTTGTCCGGTGGCAGTAATGAGAGTTTCCTCTAAACTCAGGCGATCAATCCTGATTTTACCACGATTATCCCATGCGATCGCTCCTCGGTTTAAAATTGGTCCGGATAACCATTTGCCATCCACACGAATTGCCCCCAAAGGTAACTGATTATTACGATTAAAAAAGCCGCCATTAATCATCGCTACTGCGTTACTTTCGCTATTAATCGTGATCAGGGGATTAGTGCCGCGCATTGAGGTGGAATTAGCTGTGATTGGTTTAATAGTTATCTGAGGATTTCTGGGATCAATTTCTAACCAAGTCACGGGAAACCAATCTTGATCTAACTGGATATATTTTTGATTCCAGATTAACCCTGGTTGCCAAACAATGCGCTTTTCATCCATAGCATCGGGACGAGAATCAATGATAATTCGGGGAGGATTATCCACACTGCTGATCTGTAATCCGTAGGCAGTGGGAAGGTTAATTTTTAAACGACTGATCACTCCATTATTTTCTAAGGAAGTGATCTGAGTGGGTAAGTTATTATTAGAGTTGCCTAGATCATCTTCATCGTTATTTTGGTTACTGTTGCTGCTAGTTTGGGGTTGAAACCTAGAGATAAGCGATTGCTGGGCATTTCCTTCTAGGGTAATCACTGCTTGATTTTTTGCCTGACTAACTTGCCAAAAGGTCGGTCGATCAAGTTGAATAATAATCCTTTGTACTGCCCCATAATTTTCTAGCTGAATATCTTCAATCTGAGGGGCAGCAAAGTTAATAGTTAAACTATCGCCATTAATAGTGGTTGTTGCCCCCATTTTTAGTAAAATATCCGTAACATCCAGCCAGCGATCGGAATTGATCAAATTAGCTGATAAAGTTTGTAAATTAAACCATTTGATCGGTTGCTTTTTCGGATCATTTGTGCTAAGAAAATCCATGCCCAATAATTGTCTTGCTCCCGTGTCACCCATTTCTATTCTGCTACTATTTCCTACTGTCCACTGTCGCCAAGGAATAGAGAAAGAACGACCATTAAGAATAATTGTTAGTCCCTGTTGCTGGTTTGATAAATCCCTAGAAGCTAAAGTTATTGGTGATCTATGATCGGCTAAAGATATAGCTGGACTGCCAATAATTATCAAGGAAGTTACCGTTAAACAGATAGATGAGAAAGTCAGGTAATTTAACTTCATAATTATCTCCCTAAATCACCTGAGTTAAGGGAAAATTTGAGGATTTATATCCTTGGCAAGAGAGGCTAGAATGGACTATATTTTTTTGATCAATAACCTCTAATAATTCTTCAGGTGTTACTACCATCGGTTTAGAGTTATATAGATAACTAGAGGCTTTTTTACGTTTTTGATCATAGGTAACTAAATAATCACAATTAGCGGCACTACTTAAAATTAAAACATCGTTCGAGCCTGCCAAAATATTGCGAATATCTCTAGCATTTTGCCAATATTGATCAAGTTTAACTAAATCAAAATCCAAGATAGTCACCTTTTCTTGAATCCGATCAACTATTTCAGGATGATTACGAACTTCTGCTAAAAATAATAACTCTTGTAAAACAATCGCATTAATAGCAAGACGAACGCGATCGAGTATTTCTTGATCGAATAAATGTACACTGGCTAGATCTCCTCGTAGATAAGAAATCAAAACATCAGTATCTAAAAAAACTAGAGGCTTCTCCATTGATTTTCTTCTCCTTGATGATAAAGAGCAATGATTTTTTCCGTGACTTCTGCAATAGTGAGATGATCGGTGTTAACTTCGATCGCATCTGTGGCTTTTCGCAGGGGTGCTAGGGAGCGATTACTATCCAAATAATCCCTTTTTTCAATCTCTTGGATTAATTCTGCGAGACTAATACCCCCATTTCCCTGCGCTTCTAAGTCTTTTAATCTCCTTCTCGCTCTTTCTTCGGGTGTCGCTGTCAAGAAAATCTTTAATTCCGCTTCTGGGAAAACATTAGTACCAATATCTCGACCTTCCACAACTATTCCCCCCGACATTCCCAGCTGTCTTTGCAGGGTGACTAACTGCTGTCGCACCGCTTTTTGAGCGGCAATTCTGGACACTTGCGCGGTAATTGCGGGAGAGCGAATCTCTAAAGTTACATCCTGCCCATTAATCTTCACTATAGTCGCATTTTCGGGACTATCGGCCGGAATTATTTCTATCTTTGCTAAAGATAATAACTCGGCGATGGCCGCTTCTGCGGACAAATCCAGACTGGAATTCACCACTAACCATGTCACCGCGCGATACATCGCACCAGTATCGAGATAGGTTAACCCCAATTTTTCCGCTACTAAGCGCGTGACTGTGGATTTTCCCGCTCCAGCAGGCCCATCAATAGCGATAACTGGCCGACGTTGACGCAAGATAATATTATCAATTAAACGGGTTTGACCGATCAATCCAGCGATCGCTAACAAGCCCCCTGTCTCGATCTGCTCGATCGGTTGTAAACTCTGGGGATGGACTAAATCCAGATACTGACAGCGAAATTCTGGTACTCTGTCGAGATTTTTTTGGACAATAGCCAGTAGTTTTTCCTTTTGTCTTTCCCCTAAACGAAAACTTTCGAGAGCTAATTGCAAACTTTGGGCGATAATTGTCGCTTTTTCCCTTTCTGTGGCTGATAGATACTGATTGCGAGAACTAACTGCTAATCCCGATGTTTCTCGCACTGTAGCACAAGCGCGAATCTTGATCGCTAAATTTAAATCTCTGACTAATTGCCGGATAATCGCTAACTGTTGGGCATCCTTTTCGCCAAAATAGGCGATCGTCGGTGCAATAATATTAAACAACCGCGTGACAATTGTGGCTACTCCCTGAAAATGTCCAGGACGAAAAGCACCACATAATCCGCTAGTCAGAGAAATCGGGGGAATAACTGCGGTTATCTCCTCAGAATCACCAATTCCTAAAGTTTCCGCACTGGGAGCAAAAATAGCAGCAACTCCCAAGGATTCACACAATTGGCGATCGCTTTCAAGGCTGCGGGGATAGCGAGAAAAATCCTCTGTAGGGCCAAATTGTAGAGGATTAACAAAAATACTAACCACAGTCACCTCTGCTTCCGTCACTGCGCGTCGAATTAGACTAGCATGACCTTTATGGAGAGCGCCCATGGTTGGCACGAGGGCAATACTGTGATCGGGGCGATAATCAGCCAAAAAAGTGCGTAAACCGGGGATTGTCGTGAATATTTGCACAGGGTTCACTCCTTTAATAGCCTATTCCAATACTATTTGCCATTGCTTCCGGGCAATCGGCTTTAAATAATAACATCCCATCGCCTCTTTCTAGCCAATAACTCGTTTTTGTCTCCTGTTCTCTGCAATTGTATAGATTAATGGCAAAAAAGACTTGACAAAATCCCTCGATTTGACCTATACTTTTTAGTATAATGGGAATCCGTGTCGAAATATATATAAGCCTTTTTAGTTCCGATAATTAAGTGGTTCTGATTAAATAGAAGATAGATTTTGTCTTTGATCCCCCCTGCTCCTAGGGTTGATTCATGAATCAACCCTACCCGACTTAGGGGGGGATTGGGGGAAAATGGGTCTTAGCTTCCCCACACCCGGCCTCGACGAAAAACTTTAGTATAATCAAGAACAGTGAGTATTTATTAGCTTTTCTGTCTAAGATTGATGTTAAAGGCTGTTCTGTTCGATTTTAATGGGGTGATCATCAATGATGAACCGATCCATCAGGAGTTAATCAATGAAATCTTGCTGGGGGAAAATTTGCTGCCCCTAGGGTCGGAATTTGCGGAGTTATGTCTGGGAAGAAGCGATCGCGTCTGTTTGCGCGATGTTCTCACCCGTCGCGGTCGTCAAGTGACCGAGGATTATCTGACTAAGCTAATTAACAAAAAAGCCAGTTTATACCGAGAAAGATTAGGAAAATTAGAGAAACTTCCTATTTATGAGGAGATATACTCTTTTTTAAAACGGGTTAAGGCCAGGGATCTACAAATCGGTTTGGTGACGGGAGCAATACGCTCGGAAGTGGAATCAATCTTGCAACGGGTGGGCCTTGGGGATTACTTTAGTGTCATTGTCACCGGTGATGAGATTAGCACCAGTAAACCTCAACCAGATGGTTATTTACTGGCCGTGGAAAGATTCAATCGTTGGAATTTTAATCTACAGTTGCAACCTTGGGAATGTCTGGTGATTGAAGACACTTTTGTCGGTTGCGAAGCGGCAAAAAGAGCGGGAATGCAGGTGGTGGGAATCGCTCATACCTATCCCTTCCATTTTATGCAGAGAGTGTCCAACTGGGCGATCGATAATTTCTCCCAACTAGACCTCGATCGCGTGGAAGAAACTTTTAGCCAAATCGGGGATAAAAAGGAGCGATCGGGATTTTTAGGCAATCTATGACCATCTAGAGGCGATTCACAAGCTGAAAGACCCTACTTGTAAAAATTGGCAATTCGTGTTATGCTAACGAAAGTGCTAAGAAAATGCGGGTGTAGTTTAGTGGTAAAACCCTAGCCTTCCAAGCTAATGATAGGGGTTCGATTCCCCTCACCCGCTTAAGTTGTTGTGCAGTCACACATTATCTGTCGTCTGATGGATAAGGGTTTTTGGCTATTGTAGTAGATGTGTATCGGAGAAGTTTAGATCTGTTCATGTAGCGGCAGCGGAGGAGTTACGGCCGATTTCAGAAATCTTAGAGGAGTTGGAAGTATTAAAAAAATTTTGAGTCGGTTGAGCTAGGATAGTGAAAGAATACCGAGAGGACGTGAGCATGACACCAACAACCACGAAAACGCTCTACGATACCGATTTCGCTCTCTGGATCGACGAAACAGTAGATCGATTAAAAGCCGGAGATTTCGCTGCGATCGATCTGGACAATTTAATCGAGGAGGTGGAATCCTTGGGAATTAGTCAGCGTAAATCGGTTCATAGTTTTCTGGTTCGTTTACTGGAGCATCTCTTAAAACGGTGTTATGTCCCTTTTATAGTAAACAGGTCTTTGAGTACTTGCAACGTCCTCCCGGATTCTTATCGGGGATGGGAGATCGAGATCCGGAATTTTCGCAACGAGTTAAAAAAAGAGTTTAAATACTCACCGAGTTTAAAAAGCTTTCTAGTCGGGATCTTTGGGGAATCCTACGGGGAAGCTTTAGAGTCGGTGCGCGAGGATTATCCTGATACAAGTTTTCCTGATGTTTGTCCTTTTGCGAAGGATGTGGATACTCTGTTAACTGAAAAGTTTTGGCAAGAGAGAAAATAACTATACTGAAAAACCTAATCACTGGATCAGACTTACCGAACCACTCGCAAAGACAAAAAAATCTCAATGGATAAAACCCCACACCCTAACCCCACCAACAAACTTTTTCAGCAGACCCTACATTATAGGTCTAATAAAGTTGTTAAGTATTGCCGTTATCGATCGAGATCGGGTTAGCTTGGAGATAGCAGTGAGCATTCAGCTTTGAACAATGTAATAACTGCTAACCGAATCACTGATAAGGGGGTTTTTTCATGGCTTTTAGCCGTTGTAGCGGTATTTTGCTTCATCCCACCAGTCACCCCGGTCGTTACGGGATTGGAGAACTAGGTAGGGAAGCCTATCAATTTATCGATTTTTTGGCTCAAAGTGGTCAAAAACTCTGGCAAATTCTCCCTTTAGGCCCCACAGGGTACGGTAACTCTCCCTACATGAGTTTTAGTGCCATTGCTGGCAATCATCTCCTGATTAGTCTCGATATTCTTCGGGAAAAAAACCTGCTTAGTGAGGCAGATTTCGAGGATATTCCCGATTTTCCCCTCGATCAAGTGGATTTCGATAAATTGATCGCTTGGAAAATTCCCCTACTTAGAAAGGCTGCGAGCAATTTTGTCAAGGGTTCTGACACAATTCTTTACAAACAGTTCGCCGGCTTTTGTGGTGGCAATGCTGATTGGTTAGAGGATTACGCCCTATTTATGGCTTTATCCCACGCTTACCAGGGTAAAGCATGGATGGAATGGCCGACAGAAATTCGCGAACGTCATTGGGGTGCGTTGGAAACACCGAAACAGGAGTTACAAGAGGAGATTTTTCTGCACAAATTCCTGCAATTTGAGTTTTTTGAGCAGTGGTTAGCCCTAAAACGCTATGCTAACTCCCTCGGTATCGAGATTATCGGTGATATCCCCATTTATGTCTCCCATAATAGCGCTGATGTTTGGGCAAATCCCCAGGTTTTCCGACTAGATCCCCAAACCGGTAATCCCTTGGAAGTGGCAGGGGTTCCCCCGGATTATTTCTCAGCAACGGGTCAATTATGGGGAAATCCTCTTTATAACTGGGATTATCTCAAAAATACGGGCTTTGACTGGTGGGTACGCCGTTTAAAAGCGGTTCTTTCCCTCGTCGATGTCATCCGTATCGATCATTTTCGCGGATTAGAGGCCTATTGGGCCGTGGCTTTTGGCCAGGAAAACGCTATTAATGGTCGTTGGCTGAAAGCCCCGGGTTATGATCTCTTTAATACCATCCGGGATCGTTTGGGTAAATTGCCGATTATTGCCGAAGATTTGGGCGATATTGACCAAGCAGTCCTAGATTTTCGCGATCACTTTGCCTTCCCCGGTATGAAAATTCTCCACTTTGCTTTTGGGGGTGATGCGGGTAATCCCTATCTTCCTTTCAACGTCGAACGCAACTGTGTGATTTATACCGGCACTCACGATAATAATACTACTGTGGGCTGGTTTCAAGATAACGCCAATGACTACGAAAAAGCGCGACTTTATCAATATCTTGGCGCTCCCAGTGGTCAGGGAGTGGCTTGGGATCTGATTCGACTTGCCTATAGTTCCGTGGCTAATCAGGCGATCGTACCGTTACAGGATGTGTTAGGTTTAGGATCGGATGCGCGTATGAATACCCCTAGTGTCGCAGAAGGGAATTGGTCATGGCGCTATCGTCAGGAAGCTTTAACGACGGAATATAGCGACAGATTGCGAGATTTAGTTAATCTTTTTGGCAGAAATCGTTAAATCTCAATCCTTTTTTCGAGACGTTATTCCTAACGTCTCTTTTGATCCGGTTAATGTGGGTAAGAATTTTTTAGCAATCTTTGCCGGATGCGATCGAGATTTTCTTGACTATTGACGGGTAAATGGGGTAGGGGTAATTCTAAATTGGGCCAATTAGTCAAATCATGGCAGGGACAAGATAAACCCGATTGGCCCAGTACCTCAATCGGTACAGGTATAGTACAACGAGCGCAGGGATGAAATTCCCATTGAGGGGAAAGTAAGTCTTGGATAGTTTGTTGAGTACCTTCTAGGTAACAATCGCCACTTTCAGGATCGAGCATTTTTTGCCAACAATCTTCAAACTCCGACGAATAGCGATCGCCATTGAAGATAGGCAGCGGAAATAGCATAGCTTGGTTTTTGGGACAAATAACTTTTTTTCCCAATTGAAACCAATGGGCGAGATACTGTTTAACTGCGGAGGTGTCTGACATATAGTTTGTGTGGAGGCTGCCCTGATGATTGCTCTTACCATCAATCCTAGCGGTGACATACCCGTCGCTAAAAGCGAGGGCTTCCTCTTTCATAGGCCAATGCCTCCGCCAAGTGGTTCCTTAGCTTTGGTCTTACTCAGCCTCCGCAGGTTTTGCTCTTCCCTAAAGAAGGCACTAACTGGCGTAATAGTTTCCTATTACCGAGGCAGACTCTCTGTGTCCCAAAGAGTATAAGTAGGGTTTTTTTGTCTCCCAGCCATAATCTCACAATAACGATTAGCGGGTTTTGGGGCAATTCTAGCCAATTAGAATTGGAGGTGTCTAGTCTTTATACAACGGAAAGTTCGCCCACCTCGGCTACTCTTTTTATCTCCGCTTTCTCTTACAGACAATTATAACATAATTACAAAAGTTGTCTATATGCTGGTCAGCATTCATGAGGTAAGCGCTTCGGGACTTCTGCTGACACTAAGTTAAAAACACTATATTGCAGTTAGCAGTTCTCACTTGAGTGGAGTCGCCATACCCCCGCAGGAACCGATGATAAATGCTAGATTAATCCCAATAAACTGACCATTAAAGCTTTTTGGGCGTGCATCCGATTTTCCGCTTGCTCCCAGACTTTTGATTGTACACCCTCGATCGCCCCGTCGGTAATTTCTTCACCCCGGTGAGCAGGTAAACAATGGAGAATAATCGCGTCTTTGTCAGCGTGACTCATTAGCTGTTCATTGACTTGGTAGGGCTGAAAAACGGGAATTCGGGCATCAGCGAGGCTTTCCTGTCCCATACTTGCCCAGACATCAGTATAGACCACCTGAGAGTCTTTTACTGCGGTAACGGGATCGTCGGTAATTAAGATTTTACTACCAGTTTTCTCACCAATAGCTTGGGCGCTGGCGACAATTTCCCCATCCGGTTGATAGTTTGCGGGGGAAGCAACTCGCACATTTAACCCCATCAAAGCACCACCCAAGAGGAGAGAATTAGCGACATTATTACCATCCCCGACATAGGTGAGGTTAATTCCCCGTAAAGTCTGAAAAGTCTCTTGGATAGTCTGTAAATCGGCTAATATCTGACAGGGATGTTCTAAATCTGTTAAAGCGTTGATAATCGGGATGCGGGAATAATTAGCAAAAGCTTCTAAATCCTCTTGTTTAAAGGTGCGAACTGCGAGAATATCGAGATAGCGATCGAGTACCCGGGCTGTATCGGCTAAGGGTTCCCCGCGCCCCACTTGGGTTACACTGGGATTAAGATCGATTACCTGTCCCCCTAACTGGTACATAGCGACGGTAAAGGAAACCCGCGTCCTGGTGGAAGCTTTATAAAATAGCAATCCTAAGACTTTTTTGCAGCTAGGGTTAAGAGTGCCAGCTTTAAGCTGTGCCGATAGATTGAGTAGGGCGCTGATTTCTTCGCTACTCATGTCGGTTATTCTTAAAACATCTCGTCCTTTTAAAGTGGCTACCATTGGTTTTTCTCTCGATAAACAGGGGTTTTGATTGGGTTTTATGGCAGTTAGCGATTAGCAAAAATCTTGGGTAAAGACCCTATTATAATCCAGTTTTTTCGCTATTAGGCAATTTCTTCCGAAAATTTTTGATTGTGGGGTATGTTAGTCCAGCTAACACCCCCACACTTTTTCTGTTAAATTAGGTAGGTGTTAAAAATTGTCAGATTCCCCCCTCATCAAGGCGGATCCCCCCGCCTATCGGCACCCCCCTTATCAAGCTGTCCTTTCCTTGTTGACACCCTTACTGACAAAGAAAAAACTGAAATCAAGTCAGGATAAGGGTTGGAGTGCTTACTGAAAAAATTGTTAAGAAAGATCCCTATAAGGGATAGCTTATCAAGGGGAGCAGGGGGGATCAAACCCAAAATCTAATTTCTACTTAACTAATTTTGCCCCACACTTAGAACAAAAATTAGACGAGGACGGGTTTTTATGTCCACAATTACCGCAGATAATTAAAGCTGGGTTAGCCACTTCCGTCACCGGAGAAAGAGGAATTTCTCCAGCACTATCCAACTTATAGTTATGGATTAACTGCAAAATAATTGCATCTTCCCGTTTATATTCTGTATTGTCTTTGCCTCCTGTTAACTCCTCGGAACGTTGTTGTAAATATTCAATGAAAGTCCGATACAAAGCTTGTTTTTTCTCCGGAGTGGCTGCAGCCTGTAACTTAGCTGTCACCTGACTTTGAATTTTTTCCTTATCTTCGCGACAAGCTTTTACCTCTAACACCTGTACCGCATCTTCCCAACTGGTGGCGATATCGACTTTTTTTAATCCCGTTGCGGTTTTAATTTCATAGCGAATTGTTTTCTCATTAGTGACTCGATTGACTTCTGGAAAAAGCACTTTCAAAGCTCGGGCTGTCACCACCAATTGATAAATACTCGGATCTTCGGGAAAAACATCCCAGAAAGGAGGTTCCTTTTGGATATGCACGGGGATGGGTAAATCGCGATTTTCCCCCATTTGTTGGGCGCGTTTAGCGAGAATAAATTCTCCTTTCCAGTCCTGATAGGATTGCCGCAAATCTCGCATTCCCTCGAGACAGCGTAGGGAAAAACCGCCAATTTCCTGCACGAAGACAAGACGATATTTTTCCACGTCTCCCAATGGTTTAATATCGTCTTCATTGGCAATAAATTCCCGCAGTTTCGGAATAATTTTTTGAGCTGCCGGGTTACTGGTATTTCTTCCCCCAATCAGGGCAACATTTTGATTTAATTGGGGTGTAAAACCCGCATCTTTTCCCCGCAAAACCGCAGGATTGAGCATAATTAGGGGTCGCGATTTTTGGTAGGCAATGCGAAGATTATTGATAATATCGGTATCGTTGTTATAGATTTTTAACAAGCGATCACAAGCTGCTAATTCCTGCTGAATTCGACTACTAGCGGGAGCATTTTGTAGTAGTTGATTAGCTTGATTTAGGATAACTTGTTGAAAATCTCCTTGACGAATATCGGCAATCTCGGTGATGTCAAATAAACGCATATTTTCATCGGAGCGGCGCGTTTCTTTCCAGAGGGGGCTAGATTGCTTTAAAATCTCTTCTGAGAGGGGTAAACAAAGGTTATCCATACCCGTATCGTAGGCATTTTTGTTACCAGCAATCCCGGAGGCAAATTGTTCGATAAAGTCTTGATAAAGACCATTTAATTCTTGTCTATCAAATAATTTAATCCCATTAATTAACAAAGCATCGGCACTATCGATCTGTTGGTTAGCTTGGAGATTAAATAGATCGCGACTTTGAATTAATTTCTGACGAAAGCGATTAAAACGGCTTTCTAATTGATTAAGATGTTCCAGTAAACGATTAATAACCTCTACTCCTGCACCTCGGGTTTTTCGTTGAATATTGGCCATTAAATACCCTTCCAATCCCGTTAAAGCTTGTTCACAATATTCTTCCATCTTATCTTTTTTCGAGATATGAAGTTTATCTTTCAGATCATTAATTTCTGCCAAGGCTGTGTCGTATTCTCGTTGACGTTTACTTTCGTTTTGACTCCAAACCTGTTCTTGATCACGACGGAATTTTTCTGCTATGTCGGTGAAGATTTGTCGTACTGAAACAATAAAACTCTCAGCAAATTTTACCCCACGGGTTCGATCCTCAAGGATATTATAAAACTCCATTTCTAGAGACTTTTTACCCCGTTGAATAATTTCATCCCGATTATTATAAATCTTTTTCAGGTAATCGCCGTGCAGCCGTTCATCGGGACTCAATTCTAGTAAATGATTGCGTTTAAATTCCTCGACTCTTGGCGTTAAATAATCATTAATAAATTGCAGAATTTTTCCCTGTTCATTGCCTAAAATATTAACACCCTGTTTGGTACAAGAGAGCCAATTATCTTTGTTGATTTCCTGACGAGTTTCGTTAATCCATTGAGAGATTATGGCAATTAAAGAGCGATCCTTGTCGGCACATAAATCCATAATTAATTCCCCTTCGCTCAAGCGCATTTTTTTGAGGATATCAACTCTTACTAAGTCCAACATTTGAGCGGGTAAAATCACGGAATCATTCAGCCACCAATTAATTAAATCTTTGGCTAAACGTTCCGATAAAGAAGCACGAATTTGGGCAATAGGAATTTCAATAGTTGATAGTCCAAAACTCATAAATTGCTTAGGATAACCGCGACCCCCCGGGTCAGCTTGGGCCCAAGAACCCTTAATATTATCTCTAATAGAACGTTTATGGGGGGCAAAATCAGAGGTCATATCTAGGAAGATATTTTGGGCAATCATTTCCCGAATTTGACCGAGTTTAAAATCACCTTCGCCGTTTTTTGTCCCCACTAAATAGGTAAAATCAAAGGGGGGTAATTTACTAACCACTTCATCGACTAAACCGCTGCTAAACTGTTGATGATATTCGGTTCTGTAGTCAGAAAAGTAATTTAATTCCATCAAGGCAGCGTAACCATTAGCCAAAACTCGATCGCCGACACTAATCCCCGCAAATGCTTCAGGAGTGGGAACAATTGCCGTACTTAAAGGACTACTTTCCCCTCGTAACCAATTACGAATACAGTAGCCTAGATCGATTAACATTCCGCTACCCGTACCACCGTTTAAAGATCCCGTAGTAAAGACATTAATAGCAGTATTATTAACTTTAATTCCATAGCGATCGAGCATAAAGTTTTCTTGTCCCTTTACCCGTCTCACCGCGTCTAGAAATTTCCTTTGGATCTCATGATAATTACAAAATAAAGCAAAACGGCCGCAGGCGCGAATTTGTCCCGCTCCCGCTTCCAGGGAAGTAATATTTCTCTCTAATTCTGGGGGGAACCAACTATTAATCCAGGGATATCTATCCATGTCAGATACCATCTCCTGTACCTGTTTTCCACTCACCCGGGCCCAGTGTTTTTCGTTATCTTTAAAAGCACTGCCAGCAGCTTCAGGATTACTGATTTTATAATCCTTATCCGTGTCAACTACCAAAAAACTGACAATCGGAAAATTACTCAAACTGCCATAACTTTCCTCGATTAAACGACGCAATCGCGATAAAATTTCGTTACCCGTGCCACCAATACCCACTAAAACCGTGGGAACCATGCTTTTTTCTTCCACTGCTGCTGGCATAATTACTTAACTCCTAAGACCATTTCTTGACGGTTGCGGGGGACTTCGTAGGTGAGGAAATCGTAGGCTAATTTAGTGTTAGGAAAAATTGCTCGCGCTTCCTCTAACAGATTGGAAATATCCAGAGAATTCCCCGGTAGATAACGGGGACTAAAATGGGTCATTAATAACAATTTTACCTGGGCTGCCAAGGCCACCTGGGCTGCCATCGTCGAAGTAGAGTGAACACTTTCAAAGGCTAATCCGGCATCTTGGTGAGCAAAAGTTGCCTCATGAATTAGCACATCTGCATCCCGTGCCAATTCGATCGATCCTTCACAGAAAATAGTATCGGTACAATAGGCTATTTTACGGCCGATTTCCGTTTCTCCGCAGAGGGACTGACCGCGAATTTTTCTGCCATCGGGAAGGGTGACAGTTTCCCCTTTTTTCAGCTTGCCGTAAATTGGTCCGGGGGGAATACCTAAAGCGTTGGCTTTTTCCACATCAAAACGTCCAGGACGGTCTTTTTCGGCGATACGATAACCGTGGGCGGGAATACGATGTTTTAATAGCTGACAGGAGACGGTAAATTCTTCATCTTCGTAGAGTATGCCGGGGGCAACGGGATGGACACGCACCCGATTGGCTAAATTAGTATAGGAATACTTAGCACAAGCACGCAGATAGTCCGCTAGTCCGGGGGGTCCGTAGATATCAATATCCTGAGCAGAACCAGCTAATCCGATACTGGCTAACAATCCCATTAAACCAAAGATATGATCCCCGTGCATATGGGTGATAAAAATGCGTCGGATTTGGGAACTTTTCAGGTCGCTACGCAGTAACTGGTGTTGAGTTCCTTCTCCACAGTCAAACAGCCATATTTCCGCCCGTTGCGGCAAACGAAGGGCGATACTAGAGACATTGCGGGAACGAGTGGGAACCCCGGAACTGGTTCCTAAAAAAGTAATCTCCACAGGATAGCTGTCAGGATAGAGGATTCTTTTTCTAGTCTAGGCTGTTTTTATCGATTTCTCGATCGAATTGCTGCTTTTCTGTATTTCATCACTTGAAAACAGAAAATTGCCTGATTTTGAGTTTGGCAGCCAGAAATACGTTGGTGTCATTATCATACTTTGTGCTTTTTGTCAAAAAAACTTTTTTTTTGCAATAAAACTACACAAAAAAAAGATCATCGTTATGCGTGAAATTGACTCATTTACCTGTCTTAATTAGGATTACTTTGTAGATGTGGCAAGGGGTTCAGTCATTGCTGCCCAAAAAAGCAAAGAATAGCCCATTATGAAATTCTATCAAATCGCTGTAACTATTGCAACATCGTTGTTAAATAAAAATCTTTCTCAATTAATTCTTAAGAATTTATAAATATTGCGAAATGTTAATTTAAATATTCTCAAGCTTTTGGAGTCAATAGATAATGTTTGCTTATCTTTGTCCAAAATTGGGTTAGAAGTCAGGAGACAGGAGACAGGAGACAGGAGACAGGAGATTATTTTTATTTATTCTTCCCATCCCCCCACACCCCACACCCCACACCCCATCCCTAGAAAGATCTTTGGGACAAGATTAAGTTTAAAATCTGAAATAGATGATTTTTTTAAGGATCGAGTCAAGTTTATGGCAGATATTGTCGATATTGCGGTCAGTGCCGATAATTTTAAAACTCTAGTAACGGCGGTACAAGCCGCTAATCTTGTGGATGCCCTGAAAAGTCCCGGCCCCTTCACGGTTTTTGCCCCCACCGATGAAGCTTTTGCCAAATTGCCCCCCGGGACGATTACAACCCTAGTGCAGAATATCCCCCAATTAACCCGAATTCTCACCTATCACGTCGTTGCGGGCAAATATATGCAGGAAGATTTGGCAAAATTGGCTGTAGTGACTTCTCTAGAGGGTTCACCGATTCCCGTCGATTGTAGCGAAGGTTTTGAGGTGAAAAATGCCACGGTGGTCGCGGGTAATATCGAGGCAGATAATGGTGTAATCCACGTCATCGATACGGTGATCCTGATGGGTTAGTTTTTGACTGGCTTTTCTCTGGGCTGCATCCAGAGCAAATCTGTCTTATTTAGTAACTAAATATACAGATACTTTTGCTTGTTTATGGTTTTGATGCTCAACGGAGGAAAATGCCCACTTTCTGCACTTTCTTGTCTGTACCTGTTCAGACTAAATCCTGTTATTAAAGACTGATTATCTATTGATCCTTTTGCCTATTGCAACAGTGCCTATTGCCTCTCCTGATATTTAGCCTATACTCAACGGATTTAGTATCAGACCATTAAATGGCTTTGCCATCATATCGGTGTCTCGCGGAATTAGCTCACCAACGACAAAAATATATTCTTAGCCATCTCGACAGTAATGGTAACGTGGAAGAACTCGCTCAAGAATGGGTGCAAACACTGCTCGCTAATCTAACAACTTAATAGTTTCCGCAAAATTCAGCCAAAAAAGAGGCCACTTTTCGCAAGATGGCCTCTAAATTTTTTTGTTAGGGGTTAGTCAGTTATCAGTTACCAGTTACCAGTTACCAGTTATCAGATGTGAGTTTTCAGTTCACTGATTACTGTTTACTGATCACTGAAAAAAGCTTACCTATTCCCCAGAAGCACTAGGATCGATTTTGAGAACCAAAACCCCTAAAGGTGGTAAACAGAGATCAATCGAGTAGGGACGGCTATGATAGGACCATTCCTCCGACCATTTACCGCCAAGGTTGCCCATATTACTACCGCCATATTTACCCGCATCGCTGTTAAAGATTTCCTGATAAAAACCGGGATGGGGTACACCAACGCGATAATGGCTGTGGGGTTGGGGAGTAAAATTACAGACCACCACCAGAAACTCCTGCCAATTTTTGCTCCAGCGCAGGAAAGAAACGACGCTATGACTATTATCACTACAGTCGATCCACTCAAAGCCATCCTGACCAAAATCCTGGGTATATAAAGCAGGTTCACTCTTATAGGTGGCGTTCAAATCCGAGAAAAAGCGTTTTAGCTGTTGATGGGGTTGATACTGCAAAAGACCCCACTCCAAATCACCCCAAACATTCCACTCACCCCACTGACCAAATTCCATGCTCATAAACATGGTTTTCTTGCCGGGGTGGGTAAACATATAACTAAATAATGCCCGGACATTGGCAAATTTTTGCCACTCATCCCCCGGCATTTTGCCAATCATATTACTTTTGCCGTGAACCACTTCATCGTGGGACAAAGCCAGCATATAATTCTCGCTGTGGTTATACCACATACTAAAAGTGACATTATTTTGATGGAATTGACGGAACCAGGGATCCATGCCGAAATAATCGAGCATATCGTGCATCCAGCCCATATTCCACTTCAAATTAAAGCCTAAACCGCCCATATAGGTGGGCCAGGACACCATCGGCCAAGCGGTGGATTCTTCGGCAATAGAGAGAATTCCGGGGAAATAGCTAAAAATTACATGATTGACTTGACGCAGGAATTCCGCAGCCTCTAAATTTTCCCGGCCACCGTACTCGTTAGCCACCCATTCCCCATCTTTACGACAATAATCGAGATAGAGCATAGAAGCCACCGCATCCACGCGAATACCGTCAATATGGTACTTATCGAACCAAAAAAGGGCATTAGCCACCAGGAAATTTCTGACTTCGTTGCGACCGTAGTTAAAAATTAGGGTTCCCCATTCCTTGTGTTCCCCTTTGCGCGGGTCGCCGTGTTCATAGAGATGAGTCCCGTCAAAGAAAGCTAACCCGTGGCCATCTTTGGGGAAGTGACCAGGGACCCAATCCACTAGCACACCAAGGCCATTTTGGTGACATTGATCGACAAAATACATAAAATCTTCAGGATTGCCGTAGCGACTGGTGGGAGCAAAATAACCCGTCACTTGATAACCCCAAGAACCATCAAAAGGATGCTCGGCGATCGGTAATAATTCGATATGGGTGTAACCTAATTCTTTAACGTAGGGAATTAGTTTTTGGGCTAACTCGTAGTAACTCAAAAAGCGCGCTCCAGTGTTCCATTCCGACACGGGAACCGCTTCCCCTTCTCCGGAAAGTAAACGGGGGGGTTCGGCACTAGAAGTGTGCAGCCAAGAACCGAGGTGTAATTCGTAAACGGAAACCGGTTGAGTTAAAGGATCGCTATGGCGGCGTTTTTCCATCCAATCGCTATCATCCCAAGTATAGCTATCTAAATTGGCCACGATCGAGGCGGTTTTCGGGCGTACTTCTTGGGCAAAACCGTAGGGATCAGATTTTTCGTAAATATGACCTTCCCAATTTTTGATCTCGTATTTATATTTAGTGCCAACACCGATTTCCGGGATAAACAATTCCCAGACCATATTATTACGTTTCCGCATTTGGTGATCACGACCATCCCAGCTATTAAAATCACCAATAATCGAGACATTACGGGCATTAGGGGCCCAAACGGCAAAATAAACCCCTTTAATATCCTCGATTTCGGCTAAATGCGCCCCTAATTTTTCATAAATGCGATGATGGTTGCCCTCCCCAAACAGGTGTAAATCAAAATCGCTAAGTTTGGCAGAACGGAAGGCATAGGAATCATAGATGACCCGTTCCTGTTCTCCCTCCTGGATGCGTAATTGATAATTGTTCAGTTCACTGATATCGATAACGCACTCGAAAAAATGGGGGTGATAGGCGGCCGTCATGGGATATTCTTGTCTTTGGGACGGTAAAATAACCCAAGCGGCCGTGGTTTTCGGTAAATAGGCTCTAACAACCCATTGATTCACTTTTCCGTCTTCTTCTAGGGGATGGGCCCCCAAAACCTCAAAGGGATCGTGATGGAGGTTGTTGACGATTTGATGGACTTGTTCGGGGGATACCACTATAGACATTCATTTACCACTCTTGACATCTACAATACTTATAGCAAGGAAATAGTCATTTTTTCCTTGCCTTCTGGGAATTCTCAAACTAATGATATATTCTGCCTACTCATTCAACTATGGCTGTGACTGCTGCCAAAATTGTCGTCGTTAAAGACGATTTTGCGCTCCGAAACCTGATTCACTCCTTTCTCGGTCAAAAAAACTAACAAGTAGAAATGGTAGCCGATGGTAAAACTGCCAATTTAATCTCGATTTGGTCATTCTCGATGTTAATCTAGCCGATAGCCTCCAATTTGACCTACTCTACATCTCTACACAGTTCTTAACTGGAACGAGTTTGATCCCTAGGAGATTGACTTTCTTCTAATTCAGCTTTGATTTTTACCGAGTCTTCAATCTGCTGGGCCTCTCGCTTAAATTCACTTTCAAATTCCTTGGATGCTTCTTGAAATCCTCGAATCGTTTTGCCTAAACTGCGACCGATTTCTGGTAATTTCTTCGGTCCGAAAACTAGCAGGGCAATCAAGAGAATTAACCCCATTTCTGGCAATCCAATCCCAAAAATATTCATTTTTCTGCTCCTAATAAAAAAATCGCGGTGGGCAATAACCCACCTGCTAAAGTCCGAGGTACAATTCTGCGGCCAAAAATGCCGACAAGATTGTTGGAATCTGCTTACTGACCCCAATCTACATTAAATCCTTCTAAAATTAGGGAGGAGTTATAGATCTGTAAAATAATCAGCAAAAAGACTAAAAACAGAGCCATAAACACTCCCATCAGCAAGGTAGTTCCCCAACCGGGGGAAACTTTACCATATTCCGAGTTGAGGGGACGAAGGATTTCACCTAAGCGTGTACGCTGTGCCATAAGTTACCAAGAAAGATCTGTAAATGATAATTTTGTATTGATCCGTAATTTGAGGAAGTGCCAACCAGTCAACCCAGTCAGATAAAATCTACTGCTGTTGCCAGTGGAACTTTTTTGGTTTAATTCCGAACGGAATCGTTTTTCGCCTGCCCTGCCACGCCCACAAGAATCTGCAAGCGCCTACAGTACGGGAATTATTTTAACTTTAACATTGTTTGGTGATCTTCTCAGGATTTGGGAGATGGTCGATGGGAGTTGGGAGATGGTCGATGGGAGTTGGGGTGATGGGGTGATGGGGGAGTGGGGAGTTTTTTGCTGCCAAATTGGTTAAGCTAAAATCTTTGATGTACGTTGTTTCTGGCCTTCTTTTTAGGGAGGAGAATTGCCAGATTCTTTCTGGAAGCCTCTTGCTTGTTGCCCCTTGCCCTCAGAAGCTAATCAAATTGTCCGTCTTTGACTCTTGACCTACTCAAACATGGTACTATGGAAAAAGCGGATAGGGTAATCAACCGCGCTAAAAACCCATGTAGTCTAACCACTACGACCTCTGCACCTTGACAATTAAAGATATAGGGTTCTACTCAATAGTTCTAGTCTCCTACCTGTGAGTAGGTAAAATCTTTACAGGAACTAGACAAAGCAGTATTTGAAGCTAACACTTCAATTCAAGCAAAATTTTGTAGAAATACAACTATCGTGGGGCGCACGAAAAGTAATGCTTGCGGAGAGAACCACCTCTGGGTTAAGAACTGCAAGGAACTTAACTTAAGTGGACTCGTTGAACCAAGAATCCCTCACTTTCAGCGATGGGAGTGTCAATGCAACGGTATTCGTCTTGGTTAAGCTGAATACTGACAAAAGGTTAACAACACTACCTTAAACAAGCTCTCAAGAGAGGATACAGAGAACACATGGCTTACACACTTCCCCCTTTACCCTACGATTACACTGCCTTAGAGCCTTGCATCACCAAAAGTACCCTAGAATTCCACCACGACAAGCACCACGCCGCTTATGTCAATAACTATAACGGTTTGGTCAAAGATACGGAACTCGATGCTCTCTCTTTAGAAGAAGTTATCGTTAAGGTTGCCGGTGATGCCTCTAAAGCTGGGGTTTTCAACAATGCCGCCCAAGCATGGAATCATAGTTTTTATTGGGACTGCATGAAACCGGGTGGTGGCGGTGCGCCTACCGGTGCTTTAGCCGCTAAAATTAACGCAGATTTCGGCAGTTTCGAGAAATTTGTCGAAACTTTCAAAACCGCCGGTGCTACTCAATTCGGTAGCGGTTGGGCTTGGTTGGTTCTCGATAACGGTACTCTCAAAGTTACCAAAACCGGCAACGCTGACAATCCTTTAACCGCCGGACAGGTTCCCCTCTTAACTATGGATGTGTGGGAACACGCTTATTATCTCGACTACCAAAATCGTCGTCCCGATTACATCAGCGACTTTTTAACTAAGTTGGTTAATTGGGATTTCGTGGCTGCTAATTTAGCCGCAGCCTAAAAAAAATTTGGCTCAGTTAATCAGTTATCAGTTATCAGTTATCAGTTATCAGGGGTTGGGAGTTGGGAGTTGGGGGTTGGGGAGCAGGGAGAAACCATCCATAGGTTGGCGGTTAATACTACTCTTAAAATTAGCAGCTCTCTCTAATATTAATTATCCTTAAATATAGAGGTTCTTCGTTACTTGGTATGGTTCGATAGGGGGGCATAAATTGACTAAATCCTTATCTGGCAAGAGATTTAATTGATTAGTTCGCTCTAGATCGAAAACAATTGACAAAAATCGCAGC
>SFBL01000102.1 GCA_007095785.1 Microcystis aeruginosa Ma_SC_T_19800800_S464 | reverse complement strand
TTAATTGATTAGTTCGCTCTAGATCGAAAACAGTTGACAAAAATCGCAGCAACGCCCATCTCTATAAGGGTTTCATTCCTTACAATCCCGTCCATTGCATAAGACAAACCGAAGAACCAAATTCTTTCTCTTGGGGTTGAAAGACTTACCTGGGGGGTTTCCTGCACTTCTCCCAACTGAAAATCCTGTTCTTTTTATAATTCAATACTGCGATTTTTTTTGCGAGAATTGCTTGATATTTTTGCCCAGTGAGGGTTAGCAGAATGCTTTCCTCTCCCATGAGATTAAAACTTTTTTCGTCCACGCAAATTAAACCGATGAGGGAATTTCCCGAGATGATATTAAAATCAATATTCGGCAGCAACTAAAGCAAGAAATAAACGCAGTTTGGTGATTTCCGTTGCTTCCCCCATGATATCGACACCGTAGAGGTGATCGGAAATAATTCGTTTTTTGATCTAATGTCCGAGGGAGGGATGGGATTTTCTTACCTCTTTTTTCTCCTCCTGTCTGCGAGTCTCCTCAGCTAACGGAAGATTTTTGATTTTTGCGGGAGAGCTTTTTAACTGGCTGTTAACTTAGTCATAACTTGGATACTGTATAATCCCTATGTCAAGAGTCCGTAATAAAACTTAACCTAATCAAGGTCTGAGTATCAGTTTTGACTTTATTCCCGAAAATATGAGTATTTCTCGCCGTAATTTCCTCACCTTTTTAACTGCGACTGCTGGTGTCTCTTTTTTCAGTCTGCAAGAGAAAAAATATTCCTCTCTGATTAGCAGTCCTGCGATCGCTGCTAATAGTTTCGGCTTAAACTTTGCCCCAGTCAAACTGCCGATTCCCTTAAAAATTGACGATATGAGCGATGAAAGCCAAAAAAATGCCTATCAAACCTATACAGTCCTAGATGATCTCGTTCTTCCTCAAGGATTCACCTATGATGTGCTGGCCCAGTGGGGGGATGCAGTGGGTGATTCCCGTTTCGGTTATAACAATGATTATCTATCTTTTATCGAAACCAGTGCGGGTCAAGGTTATCTAACCGTTAATTTTGAATATATCAGTGGTCGTACTTGGCTACAAACCTTTGAACAAGTGATTGGTAAAACCCTACCCGTCAAGGAAGTACGGGAAAAAACGAACGAAAAGGGTGAAATTGCCGCCTATCGACTGCAAGATGCCAGCTTAAAGGCAAAAATCGAGGAAATATCCCTAGAAGGCTTAATTGATCAGGGAATTGGCGTAATTTCCCTGGCTAAAGATGCAACAGGAAAATGGCAACGTACCTATAGTAAAGCCGATCGCCGCATTACTGGTATTTCTGGACTAAAGGACGGCCGCTACCTGAAAGCGACTGGTCCTGCTGTAGCAATTTTTACCAAAACCGATAAACTTGGCTACGATGACGGATTAGGGGCAAAAATTATCGGAACGTTTCAAAATTGCGCCGGGGGAACAACTCCCTGGGGGACCGTATTTAGTGCCGAGGAAAACTTTCAAGACCAAGTGACGGAGGTAGTATTAAAAGACGGTTCCTCTTTGCATCCCGATACTACTCCCTTTATTCTCAATAGCGGGGAAGTGGATGGCCGGGGTAACGTCTTTGGGTTAGCGGGAAATAAATACGGTTGGATGGTGGAGGTGGATCCAGCCAATCCCGACGATTACGGCACAAAACACACTTGGTTAGGGCGTTTTCGCCATGAAGCGGTCGCTTTTCTCGCTCAAACGGGGCAACCCTTGGCGGTTTATTCAGGATGCGATCGCAGAGGCGGTCATGTCTATAAATTCGTTTCGGAGGGCAAAATTAGCGATATTAAGCAGAAAAATAACTCAAAACTCCTAGAAAAAGGAATGCTCTACGGGGCCAAATTCAACCCCGATAAAACCGGTTATTGGATACCCTTAAATCCCGACACGGAGATAAATCCCGTCCTACCGAGTCAAATTGCCGCTAGTCGCGGGGATGGGGTAGTAGCTTTACCGAATCCCGAAAGAACGGTCAATGAGACTAAATTACTGCTATTTAAGGACGATGAGGAGATTCTAGCCTACAAAGCTAAATATAAGACCCTCGCAGACCTGTATGAAGGTAATGGGACGGAAAAACAGGGAGCAATTCTCATCGATGCTCATTTTGCCGCTAACGCCGTTGGGGTCACTTGTACTGGTCGGCCAGAAGATACGGAAGTGGACGAGAATGGCACTTTATATATGACCTTTACCTCTGGTAGTCCCAGTGAAGCGGAGGGAGGAGCCGATAAGGAGATATTTAAGGGACCAAATGGCGAAATACCCTACGAATTTGGTTGGATTATCAGCTTAAGGGAAGATAACAATGATGCTGCTTCCCTAAGTTTTCGTTGGGATGTGGTCGCTTATGGAGGGGAACCGACAGAGAAAGGTGAGGGTTTTTCTAATCCCGATAACCTCGCTTTCGATAAACAGGGAAATCTCTGGATGGTTAGCGATATTTCTACGGGTGGGTTAAATCGAGAGATGAAAACTCGTTATCCCCAAGGAGTCCCAGTTAGTCAACGGGATTTATTGGGTATTTTTGGCAATAATAGCGCTTGGGTGTTTGCCAAGGGTCAAGAGCATCCCTATCCTTTTGCTATCGCTCCCATGGATGCGGAATTAACGGGATTGTACTTTACTCCCGACCAAGAGACGTTATTTTTGGCAGTACAACATCCGGGGGAAGCGGGGGGAATTCGTCGGGATTTGGCCTTTGAAAACCGCAAATTTGTCCTTAAAACCACTAATGGGCAGGAATTTGAACAAATGCGACAAGTACCCCTAGGGTCGAATTGGCCCAGTGGTCAAGTTAATCAACCTCCCCGGCCAGCAGTG
Source organism: Microcystis aeruginosa Ma_SC_T_19800800_S464 (assembly GCA_007095785.1). GTDB lineage: Bacteria > Cyanobacteriota > Cyanobacteriia > Cyanobacteriales > Microcystaceae > Microcystis > Microcystis aeruginosa_E. Next base: position 9,501 of record SFBL01000102.1, on the reverse strand, counting down.
GTGGCGATTCGGCGAACCGAGTCAAAATCTGGATAATACATTTGTTTTAGATTATCGGTTTCCCTTCAGGATTTCCGAAAAACAAAAAAGGGGTCTTAGCCCCTTTTTTCCGGATTAGTTAGTTATTTTTTCGGCGATAACATCATCATCATGTTACGACCTTCTTTTTTTGGCGCTTGCTGTACCTCAGCCACATCCTGTAAATCTTTGGCCATGCGCGCCAGTAATTCTTCCGCTAGGTTAGAGTGTTGAATTTCCCGGCCTCGGAAGGTAATCGTCGCTTTTACCTTATCTCCCGCTTTTAAAAAACGTTGCGCTTGGTTGACTCGCACGTTGTAGTCATGCTCATCGATTTTATAGCGCATTTTAACTTCTTTTATATCGGCTGTATGCTGTTTTTTCTTGGCTTCGCGGGCTTTTTTCTCCTGTTCAAACTTGTATTTGCCATAGTCCATAATCCGGCAAACGGGAGGATTTGCCGTTTCACTGACGAGGACGAGATCAAGTTCCTTTTCTTCGGCCACGCGTAAAGCTTCGGCAGGAGTAATAATTCCTAGTTGAGAGCCGTCGCTATCGATAACGCGGATTTCAGGAAAGCGGATTCTTTCGTTAATTTGGGGGAGATCGCGAGTAGTGCGTCTTTTATCTATCACAGGCGTTCTGGGTTATCTCTATTCTGGTTAATTAATCGGGTGGAGTTTACAAAATGATTTACTTGCTATTCTACCTACTCGATCGAGTTTCTTGGGCAATTGTTAAGTTTTCTTGCAAGGTTAATTTTTAGCCACCGGCCGCCAGCCGTCGGCCGGTGGCTAGATAAGCTGTTGTGCATGGGCTTTGTTAGACTAAATCCCGTTTAAAAGCTATAGGATAGTGGGAAGTTGTGGAACAATACCTAACTCGGTTTTTCAGGTTGGATTGGCAGTTATACCATTTTTCTTGATTCGGGAGGCTTTTTTTTAATAATAATGATTTTCTCTCTTGAAAAAACTCCCTCCTGCCTCCTGCCCTCTGCCTTCTGCCTCTCTGACTTCTTGTTTTAAGATGGAGAATGAAACAGCCCTAGACATCGGGGGGGTTGCCCCTTGCCTCTTGCCTCGTCTCAACAAGCAATTTAAATTACGAACAGCTTAGTAGAAGCTGATGGGCAAATCGCCATTCCGAGCAATTACCGACCTGAACAAGGAAATTACAGATTTTTTCAAGCTAGGATCAAAGATTTTGTATCGAAAAATACAAAACCGGTCAAAGTGACTGTTTAGGATGGATTTTTTGAGAAGCTTAAGAACTGATCCATACGTCAAAGGAGTTTTCCATGCCCGAAACGCCAGAAGAAGTCTTGAAAATGATTCAGGACAACAATATTAAGATTATCGACCTGAAATTTATTGATATGCCTGGTATCTGGCAACATTGCTCGTTCTACTACGACCAAATCGATGAAAGCTCTTTCAGCGATGGTGTTGCCTTCGATGGTTCCAGTATTCGCGGTTGGAAAGCAATTAACGAATCCGATATGGCCATGGTTCCCGATCCTACCACTGCTTGGATCGATCCCTTCTACAAGGAACCGACCCTAAGCATGATCTGTAGCATCAAAGAACCGAGAACCGGTGAATGGTATAGCCGCGATCCTCGCTCTATTGCTCAGAAAGCGATCGATTATCTTAGCAGTACCGGTTTAGGTGATACCGTATTTTTTGGACCGGAAGCGGAATTTTTTCTTTTTGATAGCGCTCGTTTCGACCAAACCGCCAACTCCGGCTATTACTATATGGATAGTGTCGAAGGTCGTTGGAATAGCGGTAAAGACGAAAAAGAGGGAAATCTTGCCTATAAACCCGCCTACAAACAGGGTTATTTCCCCGTTAGTCCCACCGATACCTCTCAAGATATTCGCACGGAAATGCTCTTAACGATGGCTGACTGCGGAGTTCCCATCGAAAAACATCACCATGAAGTGGCTACTGGTGGTCAAAACGAGTTAGGGATTAAATTCTCTACCCTAGTACGGGCCGCTGACTACTTGATGACCTACAAATACTGCATTAAGAACGTGGCTAAGAAATACGGTAAAACCGTCACCTTTATGCCTAAACCCATCTTTGGTGATAACGGTTCCGGGATGCACGTTCACCAGTCTATCTGGAAAGATGGTCAACCCCTGTTCGCTGGGGATAAATACGCCGGACTTAGCCAAATGGCACTGCACTACATCGGTGGTTTGCTTAGACACGCTCCCGCGCTCTTAGCTTTAACTAACCCCACCACCAACTCCTACAAGCGTCTCGTCCCCGGTTTTGAGGCCCCTGTAAACCTGGCCTACTCCCAAGGTAATCGCTCCGCTTCGATTCGGATTCCTTTATCGGGAAGCAACCCGAAAGCTAAACGTTTAGAATTCCGTTGTCCTGACGCGACTTCTAACCCCTACCTCGCTTTTGCAGCTATGCTCTGTGCCGGTATCGATGGGATTAAAAATCAAATTGAACCGGGAGAACCTCTCGATGTGGATATCTACGAACTCAGTCCCGAAGAATTGTCAAAAATACCCTCTACCCCCGGTTCTTTAGAAGCAGCTCTGGAAAGTCTCGAAAAAGATCACGCTTTCTTGACCGATTCTGGTGTCTTTACCGAAGACTTTATCCAAAACTGGATCACCTACAAACTCGATAACGAAGTTAACCCGATGCGCTTACGTCCTCACCCCTACGAGTTCTCTCTCTACTACGATGTCTAAGGTTTGATTGATTAATTATTAATCCTAGGGTAGGCTTTTGTCTGCCCTTTTTTTCCGAATCAGCAAGTCAGTCCCGATGAAAAAATTTTCACCACCGCAGATGAAAGAGGTTTCCTTCCCCATACCCCACACCCCACACCCTGCCCCCATCGAAAAACTTTTTGTCGCAAACCCTAGTATAATCCCTTGCTGCCAATTAGCATAAAATAGGATTAATTGACCAGAATTTTGGGGCGATAGTTTATGGAACGCGGGTTATTGTGGACACCTTTATTAATTCTATTTGTTTGGTTGGCTTGGAGTGGTTGGAATGAATACCAAAAAGTGGAAATCTATCGACAATGGGCGGAAAACTTCGATCGAGCTAAGTATGATATATATTCTGTCTTAGGTCAAAAAGATAAAATTATCACTTGGGGAAAGCCAACTCGTAAGGGAGTGATTAATTTACAAACTTTTTCCCTAGAGGAGGTCAAAGAAATCCGTCTGTTAGTTAATAGTCAAGTGGTGGATTTAGATGCTCTTCCCCCGCAAGGTTCTCCTTTCCTAGAATTTATTTTTAAGGAGCGATCGCCTGAAAGAATTCCCTTTACTGAAGTTGAATTAGCTAGTCGGTGGGCGAAATTTTTACAACAACAAATCTTAATTTAATCGCGAGAATTTCTAGCGCAATCTTCCCGATCGCAGGATACCGATAACTAACCATAAACCGATAAAACTAGCTGTAGCAAATAATACGGTACTAATAATAGTTAATTGCCGAGATTGGGTGCTGGCCGTAACAATAGCAGCCCCGATAATTAAGGAACCAATAATCACACTAAAAGCTAGTCGATTGGCGGAATTATCTAAACTGCGACGGAGATTATCTAATTCCCGAATTTTCAGATTAACATTTAAAGTTTCTGAGGTTAAACTATCTAGTAAAACTTCGATTTGACGGGGAGATTTCAGGGAAAAAGATTTCAAGTCTAAAACTGTTCTTAGGGCAGTTTGTAGGGGAGTGCTACCGATTAACTGTTGTTCAAGAATATTAGTTAATAGCGGTTTGACTTCTTCTAGGATATTAATATCAGGATTAAATTTTCGGGCAGTTCCTTCTAGATTGGCGAGACTTTTGGCGAATAAACCTAAATTACCCGGGAGTTTAATTCTATTGCGACGGGCAATTTGCAAAAGTTCATAAACCACCTCACTAAAGTTAATTTGATTTAAATTGAGGTTATAATATTTTCGCAACATCCGCTCATAATCTACCTCTAATTGTACTAAAGTAATCGGGACTACTGACTCGGACAGTTTAATAGTTAGTTGACTGCATCTTTTCGCATCTAAGTCAACAATTGCTAATAACAATTCTGTTAAAATTTGTTGAGTTTGCGGGTCTAATCTGCCCACCATACCACAGTCAATTAAAGCTACTCTACCATCGTCAAGATAGAAGATATTACCCGGGTGAGGATCGGCATGAAAGAAGCCATCAATATAAATTTGTTGAAAAAATGACCGAAACAAAATTCTAGTTATTTCACTTTTTCTTTGGGAAATTGCTTGCTCAGTTGGCGGTCTAGAAACATCGGCCTCTAAAATTTGTTTTCCTTCTAACCATTCTAACACTAATAGCTTGGAATTAGTTAAGTGCCAATAAATTTTAGGAATAACTAACTGTTTGGGTTCTGACCACCGACTCTGGGTTAAATTATAGCGCAATTGGTCGGTATAATGACCTTCTTGGGTGAAATCTAATTCCGCATTGACTGCTTTAATAAACTCCTCTGCTAAGTCAACAACGTCATAACTTTGACCAAATTCTGTGAGGGCAACTAAATCAGCAATTCCCTTAATTAAGGCACTATCTTGGGCGACAATTTTTTCGATCCCCGGACGCAAGACTTTAATCGCTACTTCCTCCCCAGATAATAAAGTTGCCCGATGAATTTGCCCGATCGATCCTGCGGCGATCGGTTGGGTATTAATATACTTAAATACCTGTTCGATCGGTTTTGCTAACTGTTCGGTGATGACTATTTCTATATCTGTCCAAGCAACGGGAGGAACTTGCGCTTGTAGGGCAGTTAAAGCCTCGATATAATTAGCGGGTAGCAGATCGGGACGGGTACTAAGTAACTGTCCCAATTTGACATAAAAAGGACCCAATTCCACAAGGATTTTTTTGAGAACTTCTGGGGTGGGAATCTGGGGATTTTCTGTTTTTCCTAGGGTTAAAACCCCGCGCATATAGTCCCAACCGTTGCCGAGAACTATCTCAAGGATTTCTTTTTGTCTTTGACTGGTTTGGGGGAGTGAGAACACGGTATTATCAGTTATCAGTGATCAGTTATCAGTTATCAGTGGGTAAGTTACCAGTGATCAGATTTGAGTTTTAAGTTAGCAGTATTAAGTAGGTAGGCGTTAAAAATTATCAAATACCCCCCTTATCAAGGGGGGACTAAGGGGGGATCGACACCCCCCTTATCAAGGGGGGCAGGGGGGATCAGAGACAAAATCTATCTTCAATTTAATTATAACTACTTACTTAAATAGAAGTTTCCTAATGTCTTTTCACTGATTACTGGTTACTGATTACTGATCACTGATTACTGAAAAAGCTAGTAACTAATATCGATCCTATAACAATTTCCTTAATTTGGGATCGGTTTGTAATTGCTTGAGAACCTGTTTAATATCTTGGGTACGATCTTTGTGGACAACGAGAGTCGCTTTCCCGTCGCGAACAATTACCAGATCTTTTAAACCAATAGTAACGATCGCTTCTTCCTCATCACTAGCATAGATAATAGCCCCTTCCGTGTCCAAACCGACATGATTGGCCAGTTCGATATTTTTGCCCTTTGCTGGTAGTAATCTTTCCAGAGAATTCCAATCTCCTAGATCATCCCAACCAAAATTAGCGGGTAAAACGTAAGCGAGTTGGGTTTTTTCCATCAAAGCATAATCGATACTTTTTTTCTCTAAATCCTCATAGGCAGCGATGCCCCGATCGCTCAGAGGTTGTAAAATATTATTAGCGTGGGTTTTTAGCTCCTCTAAAACCACTTGTCCCTGAAAGATAAACATTCCGCTATTCCAGCTAAAAAGTCCCGTTTCTAGGAATTTTTCGGCCGTGGTGCGATCGGGTTTTTCCGTAAAACGACTCACTTTATAGACGGGTAAACCATTAAATTCGCCTTGATTTTCTCCCTGTTCGATATAACCGTAACCGGTGGAGGGATAATCGGGTTTAATTCCTAAAGTAACGATCGCTTTTTGGCTGACGGCCACTTCTACGGCCGCTTTTAAAGTGTTAATATAAGCCTCTTGATTACCAATATAATGATCGGCAGGAAAAAAACCGATCGCCACTTCCTTACCATAACGTTTTATCACTTCTAAAGTAGCCCAAGTCACAGCCGGGGCTGTATCCTTGCCCACCGGTTCCACTAATAGGTTACTCTCCGGTAAATCGGGCAGTTGTTCGCGGACACCATCAGCGATCGCACTAGCGGTAATTACCCAGAGATTTTCCCAACCTGCCCCTAAAGATAATAGACGATCGGCCGTTGCTTGTAAAAGACTGCGACCACTACCATCAAGACAGAGAAACTGTTTCGGACGCGCTAGACGACTGAGAGGCCAAAAACGTTCCCCTTTACCCCCGGCGAGAATGACTGGAACAAGCGACTGATTCATAAAAAATTGACACTTATCGGTTAAGCTGAACCGATTGTATCAGACGGCAGCGAGGGGTGAGCATTTTCCTGACTCAAAGCTAAAAAGCGGGCAAATAACCCGCTTTCTAGCAAAAATAACCGAAATATTGCGATTAGAAATTCATTTCGGCCGCTTGTACTGTTTCCACTTGTTTTTTCTTAATAACTAAGAGGATTTGGCAGAGCATAATACCACCGAGGAATAAGACTAATCCTTTGATCCGGCCGGGATTTTGTAGGACAACTTCCGTCTCTTTTTGACCAAAACCGCCGACATTGGGGTTACTGGTTAAAAATTGTCCCACTTCGATCGCTTGACCTTCCGAGACGATTAACTCAGGACCTGCGGGAATATTTTCCACCACGGGGCCAGCTTCAGAAGTGATGGTGACTTCATAACCACCGGCTTCGGTTTTGCTGATCTGGCTAATTGTACCTGCGGTAGAAGCTTTGAAAGCGTTATTATTGCTGGGTTCACCGGTGGGGTACACTTGACCGCGACCACGATTGGCCCCTAAATGCACAGCATATTTACCGAAGTGAATACCTTTATTTTGGCTAGGATCGGGGGCCAGGACGGGGAAAACGATTTCTTTGTATTGATCACCGGGTAAGGGGCCGACGATAACCACGTTATCTTGACCTTCTTTGTAGGATTGGAAATAGACTCCACCGAGTTTTTCCTGCATTTCTTCGGGAATGCGATCGGGGGGCGCGATTTTAAAACCATCCGGTAGCATTAAGACTGCACCGACGTTTAAACCCCCCTTGGATCCGTCTCCTAACACCTGTTGACTGGCGGGATCGTAGGGGATTTTTACTACTGCTTCAAAGACGCTATCGGGTAATACCGAGTGAGGGATTTCAATTTCGGCGGGTTTTTGGGCTAAATGGCAGTTCGCGCAGACAATCCGACCTGTTGCTTCTCTGGGGGTTTCCGGGGCGGTTTGTTGCGCCCAAAAAGGATATGCTTGGGCAGATTGGGGGTTAATGACATCGCTGGTTAGGAGTAGGGAAACGGTAGCGATCGCCACGAGGACAGCTTTCACTAGGGCCTGTCTGTGGACTTGCGGGAAGCTTAAAAAGTTGAATGTTCTCATCTCTATAGGTCGAATAATTCCAAATCTCGTCACATTGAATAATCTAGGACCACCAGGGTTCTTCGCCGGTGCGGAAGTCGGTTTCCGTCCAAGTGGAGAAGACGACTTTATCATTATCGGTGACGTTGGCATGGGCGAGGGCTAAGGATAGAGGCGCTGGACCGCGAACTACTTTTCCTTCGGCATTGTACTGGGAACCGTGGCAAGGACACATGAATTTTTCTTCGCTGGCATTCCATGGCACCACACAACCTAAGTGGGTACAGACGGCGTTAATTCCGTAGTTGGCCAGGGTTTTGTCCTCTTGGACGACTAGATAGGTGGGGTCGCCTTTTAAGCCTTGGGCTAATGTGCGATCGCCAGGGTTATGGCTGCCCAGAAATTGACTGACAATCACATCATTACCGAGGGCATCTTTAGCGGTGACACCGCCACCCGTACCACCGGCCGAGGGGGGAATAAAATACTTAACAATCGGATACAAAGCCCCCGCTGCTACTCCGGTAATTGTACCAAAGGTCAACAGGTTCATAAATTGACGACGACCCAAATCGGGAACATCTGTACCGGAAACTTGACTCATTGCTCCTTATCTCCAAATGTAAATTTTTGTAAACTAATTCTCATCTAAGGGCGATTTTGTGCATCTCGATCAAGACGAAAACCCAGAGCTTAAAGAAGGTTTACAAGGGCTTTATTAGATTATTACAGATATTGAGTCACGGACAATTGCCACGGCAAAGCTGCGCCAAAGGCGATCGCTGTTTTCTCGCTTTTGCCCAGAGGAGAAACCGCGAACATCGAAAGAATCTTAAAAAATTCGATCCAATGGAAAATTAAGTCTCCATATACCTTTAACTTAAATTAATAGCCAAGAATACCATGATGACAGGCAAGTAATTGATGAGATAAAAGCTACTCAGATTAGCCTCTCCAAATTTGTTAATTATCTCTATCATCTTTAAATTATGAAATTAGCTGATATTCTCAAAGACTCAAGTTATAAGTTGTCCCAGTTTACGCCGACGGAAGTTGAGCAATTAGAGCAGACAATTACGCTTAAAAAGACAAAAAATGGGGAAGCTCCTTATACAATTTGCTTAGTACGGAAAAAAGAGATTAAACTTACCCCAGAAGAAGCGATTAGACAATTATATTTAAGGGTTTTAAGCGATCGCTTACATTATCCTCTCAGTCGCATTCAGGTGGAGTATGGGGTGAATTTTGGCAGAGAGGTAAAACGAGCAGATATTGCGGTGATGGACAAAGATCGCCTGAACACAGTTTATATTTTGGTAGAGGTAAAAAAACCCAAGCTCAAGGAAGGGAAAGCACAACTACGTTCCTATTGTAACGGCACAGGTTCGCCGATGGCTGTCTGGACGAACGGCGATCAGATTTCCTATTATCAACGCAAAGATCCCAATTATTTTGAAGATATTCCAGATATCCCTAACTCTAATCAAACCCTAGCAGATATTCTCCAGATTAAGTTCACTTTAGATGATTTAATCGCCAATGATAAGTTAGTCAAAGAAAATAAATCTCTGAAAACGCTAATCGAAGAAATGGAAGATGAGGTATTAGCAAATGCGGGGGTAGATGTCTTTGAGGAATTATTTAAGCTGATTTTTGCCAAGCTCTATGATGAATGGTATTCTGGACAGGGTAATCGACGTTCCACTCGTTCTCTGGAGTTTCGTAATACAGGACAAACAGAAAGCGCATTAAAAACGAAAATTCAGGATCTTTTTGACAAAGCTAAGAAAAAATGGCCCGGGGTATTTAGTGAGGATGCCAAGATTAGAACTCTTGCAAATTAATTATATGTTATGATGATGGGTTAACTAATTTTCCCCAAAAAATTAGTTAATCAGTACATTCGTCCTGAATAAAAACTTGAAGTTTAACTTTTAACTCAAAACTCTTTAGAGCTGCTTTAATTTGGTTATCA
>SFBL01000101.1 GCA_007095785.1 Microcystis aeruginosa Ma_SC_T_19800800_S464 | reverse complement strand
ATGGGATAGAGAGGTGCGTAGTTCACCCAAGGAGAATCAATCTCTCGAAGTAAAAGTGAAGGGAATTTCTGAAATGGAATTCAGTCTGTCTATATTTGACTATACTTTTACTAACTATATGCACAAAGATACTCCTATGTCAACGGTTTTGAAAAATTTTCTTCCTCACTTCGGTCGATTGCTTATGGTTGCACTGCTCTGCTCGCTTGTGCTGGGGGGATTGCCTCGGCCGGGAAAAGCGGCTCAATCAGTACATTTACACTACTGGCTGCGCTCGGGAATTGAACAACTAGAGGCGGGTAATTATCAGCAAGCTTTGCAGGATTTCAATCAGTCGCTCGAACGGGAAAATAACTTGGCCCTAGCCTACAGTAATCGCTGTTTAACCGAGATTTATTTACAGGATTATCTGCACGCTTGGCAGGATTGCACCCGCTCTTTACAACAGCAATCCGATAATTATCTAGCCTATTTCCATCGGGGTTTAGCTTTTTATCGTTTGGGAGATTATCCACAGGCGCTGACCGATTATAACCAGACTATCCGGCTAAAACCCACCTATTATCAAGCCTACTATAATCGTGGTTTAGTTCAGGCGGCTATGAAAAATTATCCCCTTGCCCTAGCGGATTTTAATCAATCCTTGCGTCAAATTACTAACCAGCAACCCGACACTTTAGCCACTATTTATAATGATCGAGGTTTATCTCATTTAGCCCTCCACAATTTTACCTCAGCTAAAGCGGATTTTACTCAAGCTCTCCGGTTAAATAAAAATAACGCCTCAGCCTACTATAATCTAGCTTGTACCGCTCACCAATTAGGTGAATACGATCGCTCGATCGCCCATTTAAATCGAGCGATTGCCATTGATCCTTTTTATGCCGATGCTTATATTAGAAGGGGATTACTGCGGCATCAATTAGGTTATTACCAATCGGCTTTAGCGGATTTAAATCAAGGAGCAAATCACCTCTATCAACAGGGATTGCACCACAATTATCAGCAAATCCTCGCCCTAATCGAGCAGATCCACCAACAGTTACTTTCCCTACCATCTCCCATTGTTTAAAAGAGTGATCAATATTACAAAGGAAAGCGCTTCATGGCTGTGACGGCGAGACGGGCATTATCTTTAAGAACTTGGGAAACCCGGGGAATTTGGGGAATTTGCCAGAGAACATCGACGGTGCGCCGTAATAATCGCACTAGATCTCCCTCATCGAGGCTAGTATTTTCGCACAATTCTGGCCAGGATGTCCCCTGGGCCCAACGGGAGGCAATCCCCATCAGTTGGGTTTCTAACCAGACGGGAATAGTGATATCGTAGCGAGATTGAGCTTGATAGAGTAAACGGCGAACTTCTCGCAGACCGGGGGAATTTTCCTCTCCTTGTCGCAAAATATCGATAACTTCTGGCACAGGCGGGTAATTGCACCAAGTATCGGGGCGAGGGGGTTCCGTAATCATAGCGCTGATGGCGGCGGCTAGTTGGCTAGGAGTCAATCGGTCCAAATCTCCGGACATCATCGCTAATCCTAACCAGAGTTCATTTTCCCCGCGAATAGTGGCCGCCGCTTCTCCGAGGGGGGTGGGCAAATAACCCTCTAATGCTTGGAATTCCCGCAAAATCTCGATTAGATTCAGAAATTCTTCCCAGTAGTAGGATTTACGCGATTGTTGTTTTTGGTATTTAATCTGGGTCTTGTGTAACTTATCGCGAGCAATCTCTCGATCGTAGTATAATTTCATCAATCGCCCCGGATTTTTGCGTTTTTGCAGGGGATGAGCGGCAATTTGACTATTGACAATTTCAATTCTTTGTGCCTGTGTTGCCAGTTCCGCCACTGGTGGGATGCCCTGCACTTGTTGGGGGATTAAATCGGCGATCGCCTGAGTATTTTCCTCACCCTTGCGCCAACCCCCTAGGGAGACTGCTTCTAGGGAAGGGGGTATCAGTTCGCCTAATGCCGCAGGAGCAAGAAAACCTCGATCGATCTCGCTAATATCGGCATAGGCGGCTAAATACCAGCGATTATCACTGCCTAAACAAACAAGGGTTCGCACTTGACCGGCTCCGTGCAGGGTATTGACAAAGATAGCGGGGACGGGGACGGGAACCTTAATATGTTTGCCCTTGAGATGGAGGATAGTTCCGACGGGAATATTCGGCAATTTTAGATGTATTTCCTGTCTTTTCTGGGCCTCTGACTGACTAGCGAGGATTTTATACAGTCTTTCTTCTTCCCGCAGTCTTTCCCGGAGCTTTTCGTAACTGAAGACCTGCTCCCGTTCGATACCGGCTAATTCCATATCCAACTTAGCTAATTCGGTGGTTAAGGCGGTAATCTGTTGTCGTTCGGGGCTTAACTTCAAACGAGCGAGATATTCGGCGAAACTGCGCTCTAAGAGGTCTTTAGCCTCCTCTAGACTGTGTTTTTGCAGGAGATTTAAGACCATGCCGTAACTGGGCGCAAAACAGCTTTGCAGGGGTTCCGGTTGAGCGATGGCCAGAAAAGCCGCTTCTTTTGCCCCTTCAAAGGGCGTTTGTACTGTCACCACATGGCCCACTGCGTCCATTCCCCGGCGACCGGCCCGGCCGGCAATCTGGACAAATTCCGAGGGAGTCAGCATACTATGGCCATCATCGGTGCGTTTGGAGAGGGCTGAGATGACGGTGGTGCGGGCGGGCATATTAATCCCGGCCGAGAGGGTAGCGGTGGCAAAAACCACCTTAATTAAACCAGCTTCAAAGAGTTGTTCGACTAATTCTTTCCAGAGGGGTAAAATCCCGGCATGGTGAACACCACAGCCCCGGGTGAGGGGTTCCACTTGGTCGGCGCGCACCAATTGGGAAGCACTGGCCAGGAATTCAAACAGTTGGTTTTTCGTCTCGGGGGCGGCGGTTAAGAGGCTGAGGAGTTGATCGTCAGACTGGGGGTTATTAGCGAAAAAAGCCAGTAATTTTTGGTGTAGGGGCGGATTTTCGACGGCAAAGAAGGAAAGGGTCAGTTCTTGCAGATTGGGATTATCTTCCAGAAAGAAAATGAGTAAACGGTAGTAAATGGCTCTAGCTTCCTCTGGATTAACGAGATTGAGGTTTTTTAGCTCTCGAATCGCCTGATCGCAACCTTTGCGGCTGAAAATCACGTAAATGGCCGGGAGCATATCCTTGTCCCGCAGCGTGGTGACAATCGAGGCGATGGTGGGACAATCTTCTCGTTTTAAGCGTCGGGAGCTGCCCCGAGGGGCTTTAGGACGCAGTTTCGGGTTAACTTTGCTCTGTTTTGGGTCGAGCAGCGGGAATAATCCCTCTTTATTGGCGAAATAAAAGCGCAGGGGGACGGGGCGAAAATCGGAGTTAATTAGCTCGCAGCTGGAGGTTTGGTTATTGTCGCCGGGTTGGGGCAGTTGCCGCACCCAGTTAATCCAGTCGGTGAGTTCCCCCGGGTTGCCGATGGTGGCGGAGAGGGCTACTAATTGGATACTAGGGGGACAGTAGATAATTGATTCTTCCCAAACGGTGCCGCGACCTCGATCGCTGATATAGTGACATTCATCGAGAACTAGGGTTTCCACGTTTTCTAGGGAAGTGCCTACCTCACCGATCGGGGTTTGGTACAGCATATTGCGAAAAATTTCTGTAGTCATGACTACAATTAACGCTGAGGGATTGATCACCACATCGCCGGTAATCAATCCCACTTCCGCAAACAGCAGCGGGGAATCCTCATCGCCATCGGTGGGGGTACGACCGAATTTTTCTTGAAAATCCCGGAATTTTTGGTTAGAAAGAGCTTTCAGGGGAGTGGTGTAGAAAACCCGTTTGCCCCTTTGTAGGGCGCGATAGATAGCGTATTCTCCGATTAAAGTTTTGCCGGAACCCGTGGGAGCGCAGACCACCACTGATTTACCGGCAGCGAGAGCGATGATCGCCGATTGCTGGAAGTCGTCGAGTTTAAAGGGAAAAATGGTTTTGAGATCCAAAGAAGTAGGGTTGAGGGACTCTTTCACGTCAAGTCTACGAGGAGAAATTTTTTTAATTGTGGCTATTCTGACTGGCTTTTTTTATTCTAGTCGAAAAAAGCAGACTTCTAGAAACTGGGGACAGCTTGACCTTTACAATGGTTATGATCAATGACTTTCTCTCACCACTATCTTGCCATGGCATCAAACCCGCATTTCTCACAAAGAAAGAGAATGGAGTGTCTGAAAGCCCTACCCAGTATAGATTTGAACCCGATTTTAGCCCAGCTCCCCCAACGACAGTGTGTTGTGAGAATTTAACAAG
>SFBL01000100.1 GCA_007095785.1 Microcystis aeruginosa Ma_SC_T_19800800_S464 | reverse complement strand
TTTCAGTTTTTTTATTAAGCTCAACATATATTTAAAAAGTTGGCGGTCACTTCTCATTTTACCTGATAGTGATCGCTTTTACTTTTGATATTCTGATGGGAGAATGAAACAGCCCTACCCGACATCGGGGGGGCAGGTGGGGTGTAGGGTTTTACCGATTTTCATCTGCTCAATTACCTAATTTTCAGGGAAAAAGTCCCGGAATTTTCCCCCTGAACACTCCCAGACGAGGCACTTTTGGATTTCAAAAAGGTCTAAAAGTCTTATCCAACAAGGTTTTTAGATTTATTCAGCAAGACCTAAATATATTTGGGAAAAGTAGTACAAAAATGTTATTCGGTTGTGGGTTAGGCAGGGGGAAACCAGTATGATAAAACTAGAGTAATATTTCCTGAAAACCTCTTAATTGTTTGACTTAAGTGACAACTTCACCAGCTTGGACAGAACGCATCGGTTATCAACGGGATTGGGTGTGGCGCGGTTGGCAAATTCGTTATAGTTTTATGCCGGCAAAAAACCCCCAAGATGCCGATAATCCCCCTTTAATTTTACTGCACGGATTTGGAGCGGCGATCGAACATTGGCGCCATAATATTCCTATCCTCAGCCAAAATCATCGAGTTTACGCGGTAGATTTATTAGGTTTCGGTGGTTCGCGTAAAGTGCAGGTTCCCTATACCGTTAATCTCTGGGTGGAACAGATACACGATTTCTGGCAAACTTTTATCAATATACCAGTGGTATTAGTGGGAAATTCGATCGGTTCTTTAGTTAGTATGGCCCTAGGGGATAAATATCCGGAAATGGTAGCAGGATTAGTTATGCTCAGTTTACCCGATGTCAGCCGTCGGCGGGAAATGATCGCCAATTGGTTATTAAATATCGTCACTCCCATCGAAAACTTTTTCACTTCGCCTTGGCTATTAAAACCTATTTTTTACTATCTGCGTCGTCCGCAAGTCTTGAAAAAATGGACAGGAATCGCCTACGAAGACAAGAAAGCAGTCAGCGAGGAATTAGTACAAATTATCGCCGCCCCAACCCTAGATGAGGGGGCAGCCGAGGCCTTTATTTCCCTGGCACAAGCTGTCAATCATCCCGAATATTGTCCACCAGCAAAGTTAATTTTACCACGCTTAGAAATCCCGATTTTATTGTGTTGGGGGAAACAAGATCGGATGGTTCCCGTCCAGTTAGCCCAGGGTTTTGTCTCCCTTAATCCTAGGATTAAATATGTAGAATTTGAACGGGCCGGTCATTGTTTACAGGATGAATGTCCCGACCGTTTTAACCCAATTTTATTAGAGTGGCTAGAATCTGTTCCTGTTCTTTGAGAGAATAGGGAGAGTGATTGTTGGTGATAGTCCTATGCAAACCTTGGAATCGACGTTCAACCCCCTCGCAACTGCCTCCGAATTCGACACCACGATTCACCGACGCAAAACCCGTCCCGTCCGGGTAGGTAGCGTTACCATCGGTGGTGGTTATCCCGTAGTCGTGCAGTCGATGATTAACGAGGATACCCTTGATATAGATGGTTCCGTGGCCGGTATCCGTCGCCTCCATGAAGTCGGTTGTGAAATTGTCCGTGTCACCGTGCCGAGTCTGGCCCACGCCACCGCGTTAGCTAAAATTAGGGAAAAACTGCTAACCACCTATCAACCTGTGCCGTTAGTAGCCGATGTGCATCACAACGGGATGAAAATTGCCCTAGAAGTGGCCAAGCACGTCGATAAAGTGCGAATTAACCCCGGTTTGTACGTTTTCGAGAAACCGAAGGCCGACCGCAGCGAGTATAGTCAAGCAGAATTTGATGAAATTGGCGAAAAAATTGCCGAAACCCTGAAACCTTTAGTAGTTTCCCTGCGAGATCAAGGTAAAGCGATGCGAATCGGCGTTAACCACGGTTCTCTGGCCGAAAGAATGCTCTTTACCTACGGCGACACCCCCGAAGGAATGGTACAGTCGGCTTTAGAATTTATCCGCATCTGCGAATCCCTCGATTTTCGTAATCTGGTCATTTCCCTGAAAGCTTCCCGCGTGCCGGTGATGGTGGCCGCCTATCGTCTCATGGTTAAGCGCATGGACGAGTTAGGTATGGATTATCCCCTGCATTTGGGGGTTACTGAGGCAGGAGATGGGGAATACGGACGAATTAAATCCACTGCCGGGATTGCCACTCTCTTAGCGGACGGTATTGGTGATACGATTCGCGTTTCTCTGACGGAAGCTCCCGAAAAGGAAATTCCCGTCTGTTACAGCATTCTCCAGGCCCTGGGACTGCGGAAAACCATGGTCGAATACGTTGCCTGTCCTTCCTGTGGTCGCACTCTTTTTAATTTAGAAGATGTGCTGCAGCAAGTGCGCGCAGCGACTCAACACCTCACCGGACTCGATATCGCCGTTATGGGTTGTATTGTCAATGGACCGGGAGAAATGGCCGACGCAGACTATGGTTATGTGGGGAAACAGGCCGGCTATATCTCCCTTTATCGCGGTCGCGAGGAAATTAAACGGGTCCCCGAAAGTGAAGGTGTCAGCGAGTTGATTAATTTAATTAAAGCCGATGGCCGTTGGGTAGAACCCTAATTAGTTTTACCGGTAGGGGTTGACATCTGTTCAACCCCTGATAATCAGCTATAATAAAAAGCTTGCTAGAAATTGCCGCTCCAGAGAGTTCATGCTACCCACACGCGATTGTGTTCGTCAAACCCCCGCTTACACTCCGGGAGAACAGCCCCAAACTGCGGGATTTACCAAACTTAACACCAATGAGAATCCCTATCCCCCACCGGCGGAAATTTTTGCCCACCTGCAAGAGCAATTAGAAAAAGTCCGACTCTATCCCGATCCTATCTCCAAAGAGTTACGGCAAACGGCGGCGGAATTATACGGCATAACAGCCGATCGCATTATCGCGGGTAATGGCTCCGATGATATCCTTAATATCGCTCTGCGAACTTTTGTTAACCCTTGCGAAAGCGTTGCTTTTTTGGATTTAACCTATTCCCTTTACGAGACAATTGCCCGGGTACACGGGGCCAATATTATCGAATTTCCCACTAATGATCAATTTGAATTACCAGGACCGATTATTTGTCCGGAAGCGAAATTAATTTTTCTCGCTTCTCCTAACCCTCCCCTCGGTAAACATCTTGAGCGCGACTATTTAGAAGCAACCTGTGCTAATGCGTCGGGAGTGGTATTAATTGATGAAGCTTATGTGGATTTTAGTGATGACAATCATCTCGATTTTCTCTCCCGTTACGATAATGTCATCATTAGTCGTACCATGTCGAAAAGTTATAGTTTAGCGGGGTTAAGAGTCGGTTTCGGTTTTGCTTCCAGGGCAATTATCGAACAGATGGATAAGGTGCGTGATTCCTATAATTTAGATCGCATCGCTCAAACTTTAGCCACAGCAGCTTTAAAACACCATAATTATTTTGAGCAAGTTTGGCAAAAAGTCCGTCAAACCCGCAGCCGTTTAATTACTTCTTTGCGCGAGTTGGGATTTATTGTTTTTGACTCGGAAGCTAATTTTATCCTCGCTTCTCCCCCCCACATTAGTGCCAGTGAGTTATATAATCAACTGAAAGAGCGTCAGATATTAGTGCGATACTTTAAACATCCTCGCATTCAGAATTATGTGCGGATTTCTATCGGAACCGATGAGGAGATTGATCGCCTTTTATCTGCTGTTCAAGAGATTATGGGAACAAATTAATCTCTATTTCCGTCAAGGTTTTATTAGCATTTTAAACCCTGATAACTTCTCGAAAAAAAGGCTAGATCGATCGGAACAAAGCAGCGACAAACAAGGGTCTAATGGCCTGTCGTTTCTCCCGATTACTAGCCTTGGCTATCAAGATTATTAGTCCGACAAAAGGATTAAATACTAGCGCACAAATTTTTGAACTTATGCAATTTTATCCCCAAGGAATCACAGTTCAAGAATTGAGCCAACGCTTAAATCGTCCCGTTTCTATGCTCAATCTTTGTCTAAAATCTTTGGTCGCTTCTAAAAAAATCGTGGCCAGAAAAAATCATAATCAGTGGGTTTATACTGTTGATAAAAAAGCTTAGTTTATCTGGATAAGCATACTTAAGATATAGAAAAATTGTTGATTATTAACCCTATTGCTGAATAACTATTTTAGGCTGTAGGTAGCATTCATCTTCTGCGACAACTATCTCACCAATGCCGAGAAATTCAGCTTCTAAAGACTCCACGGCCACCAGAGAACCGCTCATAACATTTGTATCGGTGAGATTAATTTTTCTGCCGTGAAACCAATCGATAACTCTCTCTGACGTGAAAGAAATCCAGTCTAGATGTGCCAAGGCAATGCGAGGCGAAATTAAACCCGCGGAATTAGCCATTAAAGCTTCGAGATTAATACTATCGGCTAATTGAAAACCACAGCTTTCCGTGCGAGTTAAACCGGCTAAAGTGCCACCCACAGCTAACACCTTGCCCAAATCTCTGGCCAGGGAACGAATATAAGTCCCCGATCCACAGTGAATATCTAGCTCTATTTGCGGAAATTCGCCCTCTAACCAGTCTAAAACCGTAATTTTGTCAATTTTGACCTGACGAGGCTCCACTGCGATTATTTCCCCTTTGCGAGCCAATTCGTAGAGACGGCGACCATCCTGGTGAATAGCACTATACATCGGCGGAATCTGGGCGATATTACCGATAAATTCCGCTAAATAAGGCTGAACTGCCTCTAAAGTTAAATCGGCACAGGGACAAGTAGCGATCGCTTTTCCCGTAATATCATCGGTATCGGTGCTGAGTCCTAACTGGATTTTTGCCCGATAAGCCTTATTTTCGGGTAAATAGGGCAGTAATCGGGTGGCAGCCCCGACGGCGATCGGTAAAACTCCGGTAGCCATAGGATCTAAAGTTCCGCCATGGCCGACTCGTTTAGTCTTAAGAATTTTTCGGACTTTGGCCACGCAATCGTGAGAAGTCCAATCGGGGGGTTTATTGAGATTTAAAAAGCCAAACATTATGAATTATGAATTATGAATTATGAAGTGGGGTGGGGAGATGGGGAGAATAGATAAAAGCAATCTCCTCAATTCTGAATACTGACGGCTAGAAACTAATATTATATAATTGCATAACTTCGCTTAAAGGTAAACGGGAACGAACACCGAGAGAAAGGTCAGAAAAATGACCAAGATCATAATGATCAACAGCAGCGCGAGCAATCATAGCGGCGTTATCGGTACAGAGTTTAAGCGGCGGAAAATAGACGGTTAAATGATGATTTTTGGCGGCAGTTTCCAGATGATTTCTTAAGGCACTATTAGCAGCCACTCCTCCCCCGATCGCAATAGTTTTTAAGCCATAATCTAAGGCACAATTGATTGTCCGACGGGTTAAACTTCTGGCTACCGTATCTTGAAAACTAGCGGCTATATCAGCTACGGGTAAATTATCCGGCTCGAATTTCTCTACTAAGCGCAAAACAGCCGTTTTTAAACCACTAAAACTGGAATCGTAGGCATGAAAACCGCCAGTTGGTAAAGATATTTTACCCTCAGGTAAGGGAAAAGCTTGGGGATTACCATCTTTGGCCATGCGATCGATTATCGGACCACCAGGATAACTTAAGTTTAATAATCGTGCCACTTTATCAAAAGCTTCTCCGGCTGCATCATCTCTAGTGGTTCCTAATTGTTGATATTTGCCGCAGTCCTGCACATGAATTAAACTGGTATGACCCCCGGAGACTAAAAGAGATAAAAAGGGGGGTTTAAGATCAGATTCAGCGAGATAGGAAGCATAGATATGACCTTCGAGATGATGAATACCGATAAAGGGTTTATCCTGAACAATAGCCAGGGTTTTGGCTGCTGTCATTCCCACCATTAAAGCACCGACTAAACCGGGAGCAACTGTGACGGCTATTCCATCAATTTCTGACCAAGTTAACCCCGTTTCTTGCCAAGCTTTTTCTAGACAAAAATTAATGGTTTCTAAGTGTTGTCGCGAGGCCATTTCTGGCACAACACCGCCATAGAGACGATGGAGATCAATTTGAGAAGAAACCACACTACTCAACACCAGATTATTGTTAACAATAGCCACGGCCGTTTCATCGCAACTGGTTTCGATCGCTAAGATAATTGTCATGATTTAATCAGTAAATCGTCAGACACCCCCCTTATTAAGGGGGGATTAAGGGGGGATCCATCTTTAATTTAATTATAACCACTTACTTAATTTTGCTTAGGTACTTAATTAAAATTAAAGTTATCGTTCAGCAATTTCCATAGCCACCACCGCCGGGGGTTTCAATAATAAAAATATCACCGAGGTTCATTTCTATAGTCGCTGTACCGGGCAATTCTTCGATAGTTCCATCGTTTCTTTCCACTGCATTACGTCCTATTTTACCAGCTTTTCCTCCTGCTAGTCCAAAGGGGGGAATCAGGCGATTACTGGATAAAATATTAGCAGTCATAGCCTCTTGAAATTTAATCCTTCTAATCACACCATCTCCTCCAGAATATTGTCCCTTACCGCCACTATCGTGACGAATGCTAAAACTTTCTACTAACACAGGATAGCGCATTTCTAATACTTCTGGATCGGTAAGACGGGAATTAGTCATCTGGGTTTGTACGGCAGCAGTTCCCGCAAAATTTGCCCCCGCACCGGAACCGCCACAAATAGTCTCATAATATTGATATTCTTGGTTGCCAAAAGTGAAATTATTCATCGTTCCTTGACTGGCTGCTTGAATGCCTAAAGCACCGTATAAAGCATTAACTATTGCCTGAGAAGTTTCCACATTTCCCGCTACCACAGCCGCCGGATAAACGGGATTAAGAAAACAGCCAGATGGGATAATTAAATGGAGGGGTTTGAAACAGCCAGCATTTAAAGGAATTGCTTCCTCCACAAGGGTACGAAAAACGTATAAAACCGCCGCTCTTGTCACTGCCAGGGGTGCATTAAAATTATTATTTAACTGGTCAGATGTGCCAGTAAAATCAATGGTTGCTTGACAATTATCAATATCTATGCTAATTCGGACTTTGATGACAGCACCGTTATCCAGATAATAAGTAAATTCACCATCTTTTAAGACAGATATAGCTTTTCTAACCGCTAATTCCGCATTATCTTGAACAAACTGTTGATAGGCTTTAACCATAGCTAATCCGTAGCGCTCAACCATATTATGTAATTCTCTTTCCCCCTTGGCATTAGCGGCTATTTGTGCTTGAAAATCGGCAATAGTTTGGGCGATATTGCGTGCTGGAAAAGGACTATTAGTTAAGTGATTAATTAATTCTTGTTCCCGAAACTGTCCCCCCGCTACCAGCAAAAAATTATCGAATAAAATTCCTTCTTCGCTAATATGGACAGAGTGGGGAGGCATAGAACCGGGGGTAATGCCACCGATATCAGCTTGATGTCCCCGGGAGGCAAGATAAAATAATATTTCCTGATTTTGGCGGTCAAAAATAGGGCTAATTACGGTGACATCTGGCAGGTGATTACCGCCATTATAAGGATTATTAGCTAGATAAACATTCCCTGGACGAATCGTCTCACCTTTATCCTGAATTAAACTTTTAACACTATCGGACATCGAGCCTAAATGGACGGGAATATGAGGAGCATTAGCGATTAAATTTCCCACCTCATCAAAGATAGCACAGGAGAAGTCTAGACGCTCTTTAATATTGACACTTGCTGCCGTATTTTGCAGAGTAATCCCCATTCCTTCGGCAATAAATTGATAGAGATTTTTAAAGATTTCTAGATAAATAGGATCGGCAATGTGAGAATTGAGAGGAGACATAGGAAAGTCAGTTATCAGTTATCAGTTATCAGTTATCAGTTAGCTGTCTATTGTCTTTTTTCTCCTCCTGTCTCGGAGTTTACCGTCTCCTCACCCAAGAGAAGATTTTTGATTTTTGCGGGAGATCTAGTTACCAGTGATCACTGGCTGTTCACTGTTCACCGATCACTGTTCACTGATATGGGCTGACTGAGATATAATCGCAGTCAGTACCAGAGGGTGAATTATGGATAAAACCAGCTTGATCGATAAAGTGCAACAAATGGCTAATAAACGCGATTATTTACTGCAATTGCGCGATAAACCCGACATTGGCGGCCTGAGATTGGATGTTAATCAAGCTCTTGAGGAGTTGGATGAATTACTCGATGAGTTTCAAGCAACTTTTCCTGAAGAAAAACTTAGTTAACTAACCGACTCGACGGAATTGATCTTTGTCTGATTGTGCTAATTTTCCCAAGTCATGGATCGCTGTGATCAGAGCTTGGGAAGATATATCTTTAGAGCAGTATAGGTCAAAGGCTGTACTTTGATTATTTTTTCCCATTGGAAGCTTTGCCAAGGAACTATAGGCGATAATGCGGACATAAGGGTCGAATTGTTTGATTTGAATAGCGGCGCTGTGTCCATCTAAGACAGGCATCTGTATATCTAAAATAATTACATCTGGTTGATAAATTTTCGCCAAGTCGATTGCCTGTTGACCATTAACCGCAATTCCCACCACCTGACAATGCGGCTGCTGGGCAATTAAAGTCTTGATTCCTAAACGAGTTAGGTCGTGATCGTCGGCAATTAAGACTTTAATTGACTCTCTCGGCCTCATTTCCTGTCCCTAGAGGTCTCACTTGTCATCATTGTAGAGCCTGTTAGTCTTTTGTCCTTAACTTCCCTTCTTCATCTCTCCCTTCCCCCTTCTCTCCCACTGTTGACTTAAAACCCCCCACTGATAACTGATCACTGAAAAAAGCCTAACTTTGGGCAAAAATCTGGTTTGTGTCCCCTCTTAGCGGTAAAATTGCTACATCTGGACTGTCGAAAAGTATAAGTTTTGTAAAGTAAAATTAAGAAGGGAGACAAATTTAAGATAGCCAACGTATGGAAGTAACTTTTACCGCTGCCGAATCCCTAGAAATTGTTGTTGCTGAACAAACCATCCCGATTCAGCATTATCTGCGCCAACCGCAAAGATTAGTACAGGCTATCGTTGAGACTAGCTTAACGGAAAACTTGTCCGAGCATCGGTTTCGCCTAAAAATGCGTCCCCTAAACTTCTTGAATATGTACTATTTTCAGCCCACGGTTATTCTCAATGTCTGGGCCACCTCTGAGGGGACGATATTTTTGCAATCAGAAGACTGTCAGATCAAAGGTATTGATTATATCAACGATCGCTTTAGCCTCAATGTTAAAGGCAAACTCGCTCCTGTGGAAAAAAATAATCAAACCTATCTAGCGGGAAAAGCCAATCTTGAGGTGAAAGTCGCCCTACCACCGCCATTATGGTTAACCCCGCGTCCGTTGTTAGAAATCACCGGCAATAGTCTCTTAAAAGGGGTTTTATTGCGGATTAAACAGCGTTTAATGAGTCAATTGTTGCAAGATTACCAACAATGGGCTAAACAGGACATTATTGCCCAAAATTACCCCGAAACCATTCTCGATCTCTCCCTTGGCTAAATAAAAATATGAGTTGGACAAAAGTATTATCTGTAGATTCCCTTGCCCCCGGCACCCGTCAAGTGGTAAAAGTGGGGGAAAATTCCATTCTCTTGATTAACAATAACGGTCAATTCCACGCCGTCGGTAATCGTTGTCCTCATTTAAAATTATCGATGACGAAGGGCAAAATTACCGAGGACGGTGCGATCGTTTGTCCCTGGCATCGTAGTTCGTTTGATCTCTGTAGTGGTGCTGTCAAAGACTGGATTACCTGGCCTCCTGTGATTAACAAAGCGATGGCGGCAGTTTCTCAACCCCAAGCTTTACCGGTTTATCCCCTTCGCATCGAAGACGGCAGCATCTGGATAGACGCATAACCGCTCACCGACGGGGGTTTTGGGCAACCGAAAGAGTAGTTCACCCGACAATGGGGTAATCTTGGAGAATGCCAAACGCTGCCTAGCTCGCTTCCGTAAAAACCCAGTTATAGACTGTTTCCCCCTCCGCTCCTAGGGTTGATTCAAGGTAGGGTTGATTCATGAATCAACCCTACCCCGCTCCGGTGATCCCCACTCTCCTGTATATTTTTTAAACAGGATTGCGCGAGGTCATTCTTTTATTCTGACTTCCCCTCCCGACGACCGGCTCCTAACTCCTAACCCCACCAAGAAACTTTTTCAGCAAACCCTAATTGGTTCCGTTTAAAAATTGAGAACGAAGCAAATCGATCGCATCTAAATAACTCGGCATTGGTTCATCACCTAACAGACAAGCACTGCGATCCACGCTAATCATATCATCACCCCAAAACACCTGACCCAGAGGAATAGATTTTCCTCGATCCGGTCGCCAATTACTACTAAAATATTTAAGATTAGCGTCCACCACTGCCCCATCAAAAAGATGACCGATACAAAAATAAACATCCTGTAAAATTAGCGGTACGGAGGGGCGATGTAATTGCCCTCGCGAGTTGGGACTACGGGCTTTATAATGACTACGGGGAAAGAGTCCATAGAGATTTTTTAAAGAAGCAGAAATCAGGGGTTCATCCTTTAAATGGGTGCGTTTTAAGGTTCCAATCGTGATCCGACAATCCACTTCTTCAATAATTTTAGGGGCAAACATTGAGGGAAAACGGACAGGAAAAGGGGAAATATTCGGATATTCTTGCTGGGGTAAACTATCAGCATCAAGAATGGTTATTCCGGGATCGAGAATAGATTTTACTCCCAAAATATCGATAATTTCTCTCAAAGAAATAGCAGAACAAACTCCTTCTACCAAGATAATTTCTGCCCCTGGATTTACCCCTCTCAATCCCCGCAAAACTTGACTTAATAACGGCAGACTAACCGTTACTGGTGGAGGCACAGGATAACCTAAATTAGGTTTAATTAAAATACGTTTAGCTGTGATAGCTGCCGGGGGAGGTTGATAAACAAAATCCGCCATAGCTGAATTTTTTACCCCGGCAGTAATTGAGGATTGGGTAATCATAGAAAGGAAAATAAATCAATGGGAATTAGCCAGATCATTTAGGGAATTTACCTGCTGTAAAGCTTGCCAGATTACCCCAGAATCGGCCCCAGGAAAATGGCTATTTTCACTAATATAACGCTTCCAGGCCTTAGTTCCGGGCTGACCGGCAAAAAGCTGTAAAAGATGTTTGCTGATCTGGTGTAGTTTATAACCTTTACTCACCCACTCATCGATGTAGGGAAGCATTTTTTTGATTACTTCTTCCCGGGTAGGAGGAGTAACCGATTCCCCACAAAAATCTCGATCGACTGTGGCAAATAAATAGGGATTATCGTAGGCTGCCCGACCGATCATAACTGCATCTACTAATTGTAAATGTTGTCTAGCCTGTTCTAAATTAATGATACCGCCATTAATTTCAATAAACAAATGGGGAAACTGATTTTTTAGGCGATAAACATCATCGTAACGTAAGGGGGGGACAGTGCGATTTTCCTTGGGACTTAATCCCTGTAACCAAGCTTTGCGCGCATGGATGGTAAAACGTTGACAACCCGCATCCGCGACAATACGGACAAAATCGGCCATATTTTCGTAACTATCCTGATCATCAATGCCAATTCTCTGTTTTACAGTCACGGGAATCGATACAGCTTGATTCATTGCCGATATTCCCCTGGCGACTAATTCCGGGTTAGCCATCAAACAAGCGCCGAAATTGCCCTCTTTTACCCTAGAACTAGGACAACCCACATTGAGATTTACCTCGTCATAACCCATATCTTCGGCTATTTTAGCGCATTCTGCCAAAAGATAGGGATTATCACCCCCTAACTGCAAAGCTAGAGGTTTTTCTGCTAGGGAGAACCCCAGCAACTTATAGCGATCGCCGTGTTTAATCGCCATCGTCGTGATCATTTCCGTGTAGAGAAGGGGACGACGGCTAATTTGTCGCAAAAAATAGCGAAAATGGCGATCGGTATAATCCATCATCGGCGCCACACTTAAAATATTGCCCATCTTTCCCTTGATTTTTTCGCAGATCAGGACATTCTCTGGTGAACCCCAGAAAATAACCAGTCTTCCTCTCAAGATATTTTAGAGCCTTTTGGTAAGTTGACTATCTAAATTACCGGTTAAGACTGCACCGGAGAAAGGAGAAGGGGACTTTTTTGACTTACCTCCGTGGCATATTTGCTCCTTTAATCGTGTCGCGAATGACGATTTTTTGTTCTTTGGAATAACCGGCAAAAGAACGAGTAGCAAGTAACTCGATTTCTACCCCAGTACCCGATCGCAAAGATTCCACGGGTAAGGGTAATTGACCGATATCTAGAATAAATTGATTGCCCTCCTGTCGAACCAAATTAGCGGGCAGATCTCCTTCATAGCGAGTGACAAAATCTGTTCTCGGACTGGTTTGCAGGTCGTCTGCTTGCCAACGAGTGACGCGATAACGCACTTTAAATTTAGTGCCGATTAAATTTGATTGGGAAGCTTTATCTTCAAGAAAAAGCCTTAAATTAGTACCATTTCCTGCAATACCTTTTGCTTCTAATTGGGTGACATCTCGTTCAAAAACAGCATTATAAACGACAAATTCCGTAACATTATTGCGTTTTTGAGTGGTTCCCTCGATCCACAATTCACTGGGGACAGTTACCTTCATTTCCTTTTGATCATCAAGGGTTAAAGTAAAACGCTGATTAGCAAACCGGTTAAACTCTTGGGGCGCATTCCAAATTAAAATAAAAGAACGTTCCGATCGATCTACTAAAATCCGATATTGATCATCGATCAGGGAACCGGGGGAAAATAAAGACATTGCGCCAGTGCGAGTTTCCCAAGTATTTTTAGATAGAATATAACCCCGTTCTTTTAACTCCGAAAGGGCAATAGTTGCGCTCGGTTGGTCGGCAGTTAAAGGGCGATCGATTTGAATTAAAGTTAACTGTCCTAAACGTCCCTCGCGACCGTTACGACCACTATTACCCGTCGCCCCATCAAGACCATCTTGACAGCTAAATTCTCTGGTGGTACAGCTATAATTGGCATCCCCCGGCCTACCGCTGCAGGTTTGAATTGTCCAGAAAGGTTGGGAACACCGACAACCTTTACCCCCTTGACCTCCCTGACCCCCAAAACCCCCAGCGCCTCCGGCCGCATTAACCGTTACTTGTCGGAGAAAATCTAAATTAGTGGCATAGAGGGTTAAAGCGCCGCCATTGCCCCCATCACCCCCATCACCCCCATTGCCACCGTTACCACCACCGGCCGCTTGGAGATTTCGTGTGACGTTGCTAGGTTGACCGCTACAGTTGCCATCGCTGCCATTGCTGCCATTTTCACCATCGACCCCTTTTTGTCCCGAAATATCGAGTTTTAGGGGAGAACCATCGAGAAAAAGGGTTAAACTGTCACTATTTTTGCCTTGGCCGCCGACCTTGCCAGCTTTTCCGCTTTGGCCCTGTTTACCGAAAGTTTGTACATCGGAACCTTGGGCTAACCAAGAACAGCGATCACCCGTCACCGTGGCGGGCATTAGGTACGGTAAAGGGAGAAAAAAGGTGAATATTAATGATTTAGCCCAAAAATTCATGATTTTAGCAAATTTATCCGCAAAGACTCCGATCAATTCCCTCTTGATGACTTTTATATCTAGATTTTTGTTTCCCCTCTATCAATAAGGTGCGCTATCATCCTACACTTACTTTGAGAAGGAAACAGCCAATCGCGAGGGTTACGCGCGTGAAAAAAGTATTAGCTATTATTTTGGGTGGCGGGGCCGGAACTCGCCTTTATCCGTTAACGAAACTGCGGGCAAAACCTGCCGTCCCCCTAGCGGGAAAATATCGCTTAATCGATATTCCCGTCAGCAATTGTATTAACTCCCAGATTGACAAAATCTATGTGTTGACGCAATTTAATTCCGCTTCTCTCAATCGTCACCTCAATCGTACCTATAATTTTACGGGTTTTAGCGATGGTTTCGTGGAAGTTTTGGCGGCTCAACAAACCATGGAGAATCCTCAATGGTTCCAAGGCACGGCCGATGCGGTACGACAATATATCTGGACGATGAAGGATTGGGATATCGATGAATATCTAATTCTATCGGGAGATCATCTCTATCGCATGGACTACAGTAAGTTCATCGAACGCCATCGGGAAACTAACGCCGATATCACTTTATCGGTAGTTCCCATCGATGAACGTCGCGCCTCCGCTTTTGGGGTGATGAAAATTAATGATTCGGGGCGAATTGTCGATTTTTATGAGAAACCCAAAGGGGCAGAATTGGAAAGAATGCGGGTAGATACGACGATTTTAGGCTTAAGTCCCGACCAAGCCCGTCAAAGTCCCTACATCGCTTCCATGGGAATTTATGTCTTTAAAAAGAATGTTTTAATCGATCTGCTCGATGCCAATAAAGAACAGACCGATTTCGGCAAGGAAATTATTCCCTCGGCGGCTAAAGACTACAATCTTCAGGCTTATTTATTTAAGGGTTACTGGGAAGATATCGGGACGATTGAAGCCTTTTATGAGTCTAATCTCGCCCTGACCCAACAACCAAATCCCGCCTTTAGTTTCTACGATGAAAAAGCCCCCATCTATACCCGTTCTCGCTATCTGCCACCCACAAAAATGCTCAATTGTACGGTGACAGAATCGATGATTTCTGAAGGCTGTATTCTCAAAGAATCTCGCATCCATCACTCGATTTTAGGTATTCGTAGTCGAGTGGGCAAAGACTGCACGATCGAGGATACAATGCTGATGGGAGCCGACTTTTATGAGTCTTTCCCCGAACGGGAAAGTCTGATCGGAAATGCCAAAATTCCCGTGGGTATCGGTTCCGGTTCCACTATTCGTCGGGCAATTGTGGACAAAAATGCTCGCATTGGTGCCAATGTTTTAATTGTTAACAAAGATCGTGTGGAAGAAGCTAATCGCGAAGATTTAGGTTTCTATGTTCGCAGCGGTATCGTGGTTATTTTCAAAAATGCCACTATTCCCGACGGGACAGTGATTTAATCTATCAGTTATCAGTTATCAGTTATCAGTTACCAGTTACCAATTTAAATGATGAACAGGTTATGACGAGCCAATATTTGCTTGATCAGATGGCTTCTTTTTCTGATTAAAGGGCTAAAATGGATTAAACGCCCGAATGACACCAGCCAGAAAGCCCATGCAAGTTACCTTCGAGCTACCTGATGAAGTTGTCACTCAGCTTCAACCCTTTGAAGATAAGCTACCGCAAATCCTAGCGTTAGGGTTGCGAGAATTTAAGGCTATTGCTCAAGAAGGGTTTTCGGGAATGGCTGAAGTTTTGGAATTTTTGGCAAGTCTTCCCAATCCTGAAGCCATTATTGCCTTACGTCCCTCCAAAACCTTACAAGCTCAATTATCTATGCTCCTAGAGAAAAATCGTACAGGGGATTTGACTCCCGACGAGGAAAAGCGATGGCAACACTATCAATATTTAGAGCATATTGTCAGAATGGCGAAAGCTAGGGCATTTTTGAAGCTTAACGACTCTCAAACCCCATGAGCAAAACCTATATTCCTGTTGAGCGATCGCCTTTTGGATAATTTTAAGGTTGAGTGCCGAGACTTTACAATTAGTATCTAACAACAAATCACTCATTACATATATTCCTTAAAATCTTCTAAAGGCTCATCAAAATCATCAGGTAAGGTAGAACAAATGTTACTTTTAAGATGCCTGAACGACTCAATGCTCCTGGATAAAATACTATTATAGCATTTATAGACAAACGTTGCCTCATATAAATTAAACCGTGCTTCTCCCTGTGTCTTGTATAATTTCTTCTATAGGATAGAAGACAGCGCGAGTGACAGTTCAGCAAAACCAGGAAGTTTAACAGATTCATTTGGCAAATAAATTCGTTTCAGGCGATAATTAAACTGTCCGTCATGTTCCTGATAAGGTTGGTTGTAAGTTTCTAGCTGGTTATTGACAAGATTGACTATCCAATAGTCTAAAATACCAGCTTCAGCATACAAACGGAGTTTAGTTTCTTGGTCATACTTCAAGGTAGAATCTGCAACTTCTATAAGCAATAAAATATATTCAGGATGGGGATGGGAAGATAGATAATTGTCCTCTTGATTGCGGACAATAGCAACATCAGGCTGAGGCTCACTATCCCCAGGTAAAATAATTGGTTCCTGTCCTCGGACAATCGCTTGTTTACCCAACAGTAAAATTAATTGCTGAACTAAAAGTGTATTACAAACTGAGT
Organism: Microcystis aeruginosa Ma_SC_T_19800800_S464; assembly: GCA_007095785.1. Taxonomy (GTDB): domain Bacteria; phylum Cyanobacteriota; class Cyanobacteriia; order Cyanobacteriales; family Microcystaceae; genus Microcystis; species Microcystis aeruginosa_E. The sequence continues at coordinate 8,159 of SFBL01000100.1, read as the reverse complement.
GAGGTGGCTTTTTAGTAGGCATTTGTATAATCTCTCCTCGAATTAATTCCACCCGTTCTTCTTCTCCAAAAAATCCTAAGTCCCCCAGGCGATGATATTCTTCTAAAGTAAAGTAACGGCGCATGACTGTCAGCATTTTCTGACCTCCTGATGTAATTTTAGATTTTAGATTGGTAATTATTTACGAAGCATACTTACCAAATTAACCTTTTGTAACATTGATTTCGTAGGTGGCAGATTCCATTGCTTTGTCGATGTAACTGGCTAACATTTCTCTGCTCTTAAACTCTTGCTCACTAGGATACTCCCTCGTCTGCCTTCAGCGCAATCTCGTTCTATGGGACCAAAATTATCACCTGATTCGCCTGCTTTTGTAGTGCGATCGCTTTTTGGCTTCTTTTCATCCCCTGAAACCGCTACAAGTTAGAGGATAAAGGGGTTTTGAGGATTTTAGCCGCCCGATTAATTCATTAGTTCTACTTACAAATTAGGTCGTTATCCCATAAAGTGACCCTTTAAAGTTAATATAAATCTAATATTACAGGAAAAATTAGACCCGCTCAAAAAAATACCCTATCTGTAGCGGTACAAGTTTTGTAGTAACACCATCTGTAGAGTTTTTGCCTAACTGATCTAACATCCATGCTTAGTAATACTTCAAAGATGCTACATCTGAGAGAGTAAGATATTTTTGGAGATTACGATTAAATAGCATCTGGTTTCATCTTTGAAAGCGATCGCATCTCTTGATTTTCTGAGAAAAGCGGGCGTTTTTTAGACTTTCCTTGAATAAATCCAGCAATAAATCCCTGAAATCGCAACAAATCAGCATATAAAAGAGTTTTACTCATTCTAGTTAAGGTAAATCGGGTTTAATCTCTTAAATCTGTCGGATTAATTCATTTGTTCTACTTAAAGGTTTAGGGCATTATACCATAAAGTGACGCTTGAAAGTTAATATAAATCTAATATAATTTCCGATAAAAGTTAATATTCTGCTCGAAAAAACCTATTAGAAAAGTATTAGTTTTAGAGATTGCCATCAGAAAAAATAAAACTTATTCTGGTATCAAAGGTGATGAAAGCAATCACTTTTAACCCCAAAGACAAGACGTTTTGCTTATAGCATTATGGCTAAATCGAAAAATTCAGAAATGGATTTTTGAGATTGTCTTAAGGGTGTAAGGACGGAAGACAAAAATTCATATTTTGTCCAATGTCCAATTATCGATTCTATTCACGAACAGAAAAACCAACATGAGCGGTAGCAAGACGATCCACAACTCCACACCATTCACCCTCAACGTGACCATCATCGGGCGGAAGGGTTCCGAACCGTCACAGGACGGCAACTATGTCAGCGCATCGATCGCGCCCAACGCGAGCTATACGCTTCAATACGGCAACGACCAGAACCCGTACATGAATGTCCTGAGGTTCTCGATCTCCGGGCAGGGTATGACGGACGATGTCTCACTCCGAGCGACAGAAAGGGGCGGAGCCGGCACGCTCGATGCTTTCTACAACACGCACTCGACCATCACGGTCGGCTACATAGCCTCAACATTCTCGTTCCCCCTCAGTGCTAGCAACTGAGAGGCCAACGAGCGGGCCAGCCGATTGGCGAGGTAGTGCGATCACCTGATTGGTTAGTGCGATCGCCCGATCTTGTAGGGTGCGTTAACAAAGTGTAACGCACCTTTTCAACATTGTGCTTTTGCTGTGTGGCGGCGACAGGATATTGAAGCGACGCAAGCTTATGGGAAGGAGCATCTAAGTCATGGGTAAATACAGAACATTTGACCAAGTTGAAGAAGAATACTACCGCGAACATCCAGAAGAAATTGACAGTTTTTTAACTGTTACCTTTGAGGAATATGCCAAGGACAATGATACAGGTGCTTTATTGTCCGCCTTGTCAATGAGATGCACCCAAGTCTGATGGCTTGCCGCTAATTACTTCCCGATTCGCCGGCTGATTACCTAGAAAATTCCCTGAAAACTCGCTCCTTTTCTAGAAGTGATGGCAAAATCTACCGAGCAGCTCTGTGAAAATCAGAAAAATTTCTATATTTTTGGGTCCGATTCTAGGTTTTCAATTAACCTTAAATTAAAAGTCTAGGACTTAGATAGAAGCCATTCAGGAGACAAGGATATTTATGAAAGCCAAAATTGCGATCGCTTGTCAGGGGGGTGGCAGTCAAACTGCTTTTACTGCCGGTGCCTTGAAAGCATTATTTGACAATAAAGTGCAAGATTACTTTAATATTGTCAGTCTCAGTGGTACTTCTGGCGGTGCTATCTGTGCCTTTTTCATCTGGTATGCTCTCGAAAAAGGTGATAGCGTCGTTTGGAAAAGAATGATTGATTTTTGGGAAGATAATAGCACTCGAACTCCCCAAGAACAACTATTTAATGACTCAGCCATTAAAGCTCTAGAATTAGCCAGCAAAGGATTAATTCCCCAGTATAATCTCAGTCCTTACTCTCCGATTACTAAAACCTTATTTTCCCTAGCTACCTACGGTTTACGCGGTCGCTTTACCAACTTTGATCAGTTACTAAGAGCGCATATTGACTTCTCGGAATTAGCCACTTGGGGAGCTAAACCAGAACCACCAATTTTATTAATTGGGGCCTGTAATGTCCTGACAGGAAAATTAAGTAAATTTAACTCGCGCCAAGAAGCGGTTAAAATTGAACATATCCTAGCTTCTGCTTGTGTTCCTAACATTTTTCCTGCTGTCACCATTGAAACTATGGCCTACTGGGATGGACTATTTTCTGATAATCCCCCCATCCGTTCTTTAATTCGCCGTGAATTTGTTGGAATCGAAAATATTCCCGATGAAATTTGGGTAATTAAAATTAATCCCACCTCTAGAGACAAGATCCCCGTGCAATCCGATGATATTGCTGATCGCCGCAATGAATTAGAAGGCAATGTTTCCCTATTTCAAGGTCTCGATCAGATTGAGTTGATCAATCAATTATTTCTTAAAGGAGCATTTAAAGAGGAATACTTGCGCGAGATCGGATTAACAGAACCATTTAAAATTCCTAAATCTTTCCCAGAAGATCCCGATCAAGATTACCATATCCCGATGATCGAAATGTCTGCGGAATTAGCCAATAGTCTCAACTATGAAAGTAAACTTGATCGCTCTCCTGCCAATATCCAGCGTCTGATTGCTGACGGGGAAAAACAGGGAAAACAGTTTCTAGAACATCGACTAAAAGCTATGGGTTTAATATAGGGTTTGCCGAAAAAATTTTTCCCAGTAGCGGTGATAAGTAGCTAGACACAATTAATTATACATATCTAACTACCTCTTGCCTCTTGCCTTTCCTAACTAAGAAGTTAATTTTGTCCTATTACTTAATAATCACTGATTTTCATTGACTAATACCCGTCCGGATAGATCGTAAATCATAATATCCCATTGCCCATTTTTTGCCGCTTCAAAAGCCACTTTAGAACCATCGGCACTGATGATCGGATTGCGTACTTCCGCGAGGAGATCGGGAGCAATTTCCCTTCTCTGTTGAGTTTGTCGATCGTATAGATAAATAGCCGTTTTTCCCTGACGACTAGCAGTAAAAACGATATAACGACCATCTTCACTAATGGAAGGACTAGAAGCGATCTGATCGAGAGAATTTAGTCCGGGTAAAGACAGTAAACGGCGATCAATGGCATCAAAAAGATAGATAGCTTGGGAACCATTGCGATCGGAGGCAAAAACGAGATAGCGAGAGGCAAGATAGGGAGTTAATTCACTAGCAGCACTATTTAAACTTCTCCCCCCTCGATCGAAAGGAAAAGACAATAAACTCGGATAACCCGCACATCCAGTTAACAAACTAATTACAGCAACAAGACTAATAAAAAAATAAACCTCTTGCATAATTAATTTTTGAGGGTTCAAAAACGGTAAAAATAAGGATTAAATTGCATAAAATCCTTAAATATAGCGTTTCCCAATCTCATGAGGTACACCAAAATCTTAACTCCTGACTCCTCAAAACCTAAGACTCTGTACCTCACAACTATGGAAATTGCTATAGACCATTTAATTGATTATTATTCATTCTTAATTCTACTGACTACTGACTCCTGACTCCTGACTCCTGACTCCTGACCCTAACAACAATTTTTGATTTTTACAAGAGGTCTAATGACGTTTCACGGTTTGGGACTTTCAACGGGACTGCCATCGGCAATATCTAACTCGATATTCGGACCGCGATCAAGAACCTCCACATCCCATTGTCCCCGACGAGCGGACTCAAAGACAAGATAACGACCATCGGGACTAAGACGGGGATTCCGCAACCAACCGCGATAATTTTGACTCAATAACTCAGAACGATCGGTAATGCGATCATATAAAGCGATGACGGGACGACCTTCAATAATCACCACATAAGCCAGATAACGCCCCGTTTGGCTTAAACTGGGGCTATCGGTAATTTCTTGACCCGTATATAATCCCCCTAGGGCCTGGTATTGTTTTGTCTGCAAATCATACAGCAGTATCTGATTACTACCGCGACGATTAGACAGCAAAGCAAGCCAACGACCATCACCGCTCAGGGCAGGTTTTTCGTCATTATAGCGACTATTGAGGGTTCCTGTAGATAAACTGGGGTTATTGAGATTACAACCGCCTATAACCCCTAAAAACAAGCAGATAAACAGCAAAAAGGGAGCTTTGGTCATCGGACCTACTCCTTAATAATCAAACCTAGTCGGATGATCATTACTCGACTCCCGTTCACTATTATCCGGTCTCTGCCAATCTTCTTGATCGCTCGTATCGCTAGGATCGATCGGTTGATAATCGACGTATTCCCCTTTAAATGGCGGATCATCCTCAATTATTGGGCGAGGACGACGTTTTTGGCTAGTGCGGGGCGGTTTACTGCTCGTCTCTTCACTAGCGGGACGACGACGGGGACGGGAACTGGTTTCTTCCCAATCATCACCGCTACGGCGCTGATCATAAACATCTCGATCGCTAGTGGGGGAACTATTGCGGGGACGACGATTACTGGTTTTGCGATTGCCGGTATCGGCCGGCCGACGGGTGCGGGTGCTGCGGGGTTCCTCCTCCTGATAACTAGAAGTGCGGGAAGAGCGGGGATCATCGTAACCGCGTAAACGGGGATTATCTTCATAACGTTCCTCCGGTTCGTAGGTGTCGAGGGGTTCCAATTCGGCCCGATATTCCCGACTCACAGGACGTTCATCCACAAAAGACGTGCCGCGGCGGGCCTGTTCTGTGGTTAAACCCCGCAATTTTACCGTCTCGAAGGCAAAAAACACCGCTGCCCCAGTCAGCAAAAATTGTCCGAATTGCAAAATCGGATCCAGTCGCCACCCTTGAAAAAGTAGAATTAAACCGCACAGTAAACCAACGGCGGCAAAAAATATATCATGATCGCGGGAAAGTTCTGGCCGCACCGAGCGCAGGAAGTATAACCCGGCTCCGGCCACTGCCAGAAAAATTCCTAAGATACTGGCCGAATTCAGCCCAAAATTGACCATCTTTATCTCCCTTCTCGGTGCTTAAATTTAAGAATCGAGTCTTTATCTCTAGCCCTCAGCTTTCAGAAGCAATCCTGCTGTTTTTAACTCTAGGCATCGAGCTATATTCTAACCCCAAAGTCTAGCAATATATTGACCACCCTCGTTCACACAACTATTGTTAGGGGAGTGGGGAGATTTTATCAGTGAACAGTCAACAGTAATCAGCTACTGAAGGCAAGAGGCAACAGGCAAGAGGCAAAAGACAGAATCTGACAATTCTTCTACCCAAAAAGAAGGTTAGAAACTAAGCACATCAAAGCTTTTAGCTTAACTAATTAGGTCTTAGATTCGTCCCTCGTGAACTGAAAACTCACATCTGATCACTGATAACTGATCACTGATAACTGAAAAGGCTGAGATTTTAACAAAATCTTTAGGTTTTGCCTATTGACAGGATTAACTAAATGTGATATTTGGGTTTCGGGCATTTTAACGTGATTTCTTGATCACTTTTGAGCGATCGCTATCGTTGGGAAGTTAATCGCCGCAAGTCTGAAAGGAGAAATTTTTATCGATGCACATCATGGTTAATTTGTCAAGTAAGTAAGTCCTAATTTTAATAGGATCAGACAGAAATTTTTCTGTCATATCATAAAATTAACTTAACCTAGGCAAGGGGAAATTAGCATAGAATGTGAGTATAATTCAGGCTAAACATATAGTCTGTTTGTATTCATAGTCCATTCAATCCATAAAATCAAGGTGTGAGGATTGACCCATGTCAAAACTATTCAAGAATTTAGTCAAGGTAACTTCTTTAGTATTAGGTGCTTCCGTAGCGGCTGCTGGCAGCGCAGTGGCTCAAACTATGCCCGGTACACCTCAACTTAAAATTGATCCAGCTGCGCAACAACAACTCGATCGCATTCAGCGCGCCCAAAATAGTCAGCAGATTAATACGGGTGTCTATCAGGGTTCCATGTCCCAGGTGACTAGCGTTAACCAACTGCGGGACGTATCTCCCACCGCTTGGGCCTACGAGGCATTAAGAAGCCTTGTGGAACGTTACGGTTGTATCGTTGGTTATCCTGACCGTACCTTCCGTGGTGATCGCGCCACCACTCGTTGGGAATTTGCCGCTGGTTTAAACGCTTGTTTAAACGTCATGGAACGTTTAATTCAAGATGGTGTGGGTGTACTCAGAGAAGACATCGATAAATTAAAACGTCTTGTTGCTGAATTTGAAAGCGAACTAGCGGCTTTAGGGGCCAGAGTAGATAACCTCGAACAGCGCGTTTCTTTCTTGGAAAACAATCAATTTTCCACCACCACCAAACTCAGAGGTGAGGTAATCTTCAGTGTCGCCGATAGCTTCGGTGGTCGAGCTGCCATTAGAAACACCAACGGTACGGTGACTAATGCCAGCAATCAAGATCAAAGTCAAACAGTATTTAATAATCGGGTTCGTCTCAACTTTGAAACCAGCTTCACCGGTAAGGATTTGTTAAGAACCCGTTTACAAGCGGGTAACTTTAACAACACTTTTAACCAAAGTGGTCCGACGAGAACCAACATGACCCGTCTAGCATACGATAATGGTCGTGACAACGATGTCACCATCGATGACTTGTTCTACCGCGCTCCCATCGGAACTCCCTTCGGTAAAATCACCGTTTGGGTTGGTGCTAACGAGTTGAACCTAGATGACGTTTTCACCACTACTAACCCCTTCCTCGCCGATGGTGGTACAGGTGCATTGTCGCGCCTCCAACGTTATAACAGCATTGTCTTCCGCGGTCCGGATGGTGTTGGTGCGGCGGTCAGATTTAATATCGGGGATGTTTTCCAAGTCACAGGAACCTACCTAGCTAGTGGTGGCACTAATGGTGCGAGCAATCCTAATGAGGGTAGCGGTTTATTTAATGGTTCCTACAGTGCGGGTGCTCAGGTTGGTTTCTCCTTCATCAAATTTGCCGATATTAACTTCGTCTATGTTCGCAGTTATCAAACTGCGGCTAGTATGAGTTCTGGTTTATTTGGTAATTCCAGCAGCCCTCTAACGGAACGTCCCTTCGGTAACGTTGCTACTGTAGCCGACCGTTTCGGTCTTCAAGCGAGCGCCCAGGTTATCCCAGGAGTCTTAAATATAGGGGCATGGGGTGGTTATGCCAATGCCTCGGCCACGGGAGTTAATAATGCGATCGGAGACAATAACACTGGTATCTGGTCTTGGAACCTGAATCTTTCCGTCCTCGACCTCTTTGCCGAAGGTGCGGCCTTCTCTTTAGGTGGTGGTCAAGTACCCCGTTCCGACAAAGAAAGCAGAACCTCTTACATGGTAGAAGCTCAGTATAAGTTCCCAGTCACCAAAAACATCCTGATTACCCCCGGTGCCTATGCGGTCTTCAACGCTAACAACGAAGGTAACGCCATTTTGGTCGGTGTCATCCGGACAACTTTCCGTTTCTAAGCTGAGTTGACGGACTCGAAAAAACGGTGGGATTGGTATATACTTTAGACGTTCATAATCTGAGATTTATTAAACTTCTGAAATCGTAGAGTCAGCAAGGAATCCAGTTCTTTTTTATGTTTCAGATGGGCATCATTCAGACATTCATAAATAGCT
>SFBL01000010.1 GCA_007095785.1 Microcystis aeruginosa Ma_SC_T_19800800_S464 | reverse complement strand
ACGAATAGCCTCATCAATAGCAGAACACTGACTTGGTTTAACCACGGCTTTCATTTCTAAGACAATCATTGTTTATCGACCTCAAACAACTTTCTTTATGCTAACATATCCAACACAAACCTGTCAAGGATTTAGTGGTGCTTCGCTGTTCTATATTGGTCGGGTTTCATCCCGTCGGTGAAACTGAGGGTCTTCACCCGACATTTAAGATAAAAAACCTCGGTGTCCAGCCGAGGTAGCGCTAAGTTATGTAGGAGAACTCAAGCAAATCTGTCAATGGGGTAAACCCAAACCCCGAAAACTTTTTTAAGCTAGTAGGCCAAGTTTTTTGCCGTTGTCTGGAGCTAAACGAATCATAAGCTGTCTGATGCTCCTAGAGACAATCTGAACTGGCTTGCTGTCTTGGCTGTTTTGCTTTAACTTTTAGTTCATGTAAATAAATGTAACAATATTTTTACGAATTGTAAAGAAGGATTGACAAAATAAAACTTATATGAAATATAAGCTGAGTTAATATTTTTCGCCGATCGAAGCTAGGGAGGTAATATATAGGGAGATTGGTTCACTAGCATGACAAGGTGTACCCAGAATGTCCTATTTGTTTTTGTTGCCACTATTCACCGCTGCTCTGGCTGCCTATTTCTGGCAGAAGTCCAGCGATGAAATCGCTTATCTCGCCAGTGCCGCCACGGTAATTAGTTTAGTGCTGAGTCTGGTTTTAGCTCCTTGGCAGATTCAGCTATTAATTCTCTTGACAGTTGTGATTGTCGTCACCTTTTTATGGCAAGGACGAGAAGAGCAGAAGAATGTCTCCGTCCCCACTCCAGAAACCGCCAGCGAGAAAAAGTACCGTGGGGCCACCTATAGGGAGCCAACAGTCGCCGAGGCTCCTGTCAAGGAACGAGGGGGTAAATATCGCGGTGCGGAGGTTAAAATCACCAATAATCCCACGGTGGCTAACCCAATTCGCTCCTCATCTCTCAAATATCGCGGCGCCGGTTCAGCAAACAAAGACCAGTAATCAGTTATCAGTTATCAGTTATCAGTTATCAGTTATCAGTTATCAGATTTGAGTTTTAAGTGAGCAGTATTAAATAGAAGTTTCCTACTGTCTTTTCACTGATTACTGTTCACTGTTCACTGTTCACTGAAACTTCCCGCTTCCTACTGGTCTTGAATATACGGTTGATTATTTTTGAGGCAATTGTATGCCTTTTGTAATTCGATTCCCAGATAACCGATATGTTCGGGAATAATTGCGGGATTAGTTGTTGCAAGCTCGCGGATTAATTTGAGGGGATTTTTACCTTGATAGCAGGCAACAATTTCCCCACTTCCGGGGGTAGTTTGTTGGAGGAGAATTTGTTCTTTTTCCACAGAAATCAAAAAGTTACCACTAGGGTCAAAAAAATCGCGCTGATTGACAATTTTATCGTACTGGTTGGCAATTAATCGTTCGACATTTTCCCAAGTATCATCGTATATATGGGCCGATTGGCTAATAGTAATTAATGGACCCATTGATAAATTGTAGTCAGAGTGCTTGCTAATCTCATCCCTAATATGTTGCTGTAAAGCACGCAATCCCATGGCATTTGCAGGCCAAGCGGCAAACATATCATTACTTCTAAATATAGCGGTGAGAGATAATTCATTTTCCACCACTCGCACCCAAATATGATTTAAACAGGGACTACCTCCTTTTTCGTGGTCTTTCACATCCCAGAGGGACATGACTGCACTGGCAGCGTCAATTTCTGAGATTAATTTATTGATAACCTGTGCAATTTGGTCCCGGCCAAACCAAGAGCGCAATCTTTGACCGTAGGTGTATTTAACTCCTTGGTGTATAGGGGAATCATCGAGAATTTGTCCGATATATTCTGTGAGAAAAGCTCTATCTATAGGCAAATAATTAGGTTCGGGAAAGTAAAAGTCTGGGGGTTCATCGGTGACGACGGCCATTAGGTCAATTAATTCTTGCCATTTACCATCATATCCTGTGGGTCTAATTGTGCCGGTGGTTTTAATCTTTTGGAGAATTTTTACCCAAGTTTCGGCAATAGTTTTTCCTTCAATGCGATGACCGTATCTTGTCCCGGGTAGCAAAGAAGGAAGATTTTCTAAGAGAGGAAAGATTAAGGGTTCTCCCCAAGTTGGTAGGGGAGATTGTTCTGTATAATGTTTGACGATTTCAATCGCTTCTGGGATGGATTTAACCAGTTGATATTGAATCGATTGACGTAATTTTTCGAGGATTTCTCGGTCAATTTCTTTGTCAATATATCCCGTGATAGAAGAATTAATTAGCCAACATTCTCTACCTGTGTCACTTTTTCCTAACTGAAATCCTTGACTAAAAAAGTCTAGCAAACATTGACAGCTACCGGAGTTTTTATCTTCCTTAGTAGCATTGAGAATAACTAAGTATCTAACGTGGGTATTTGCGATTAAGTTTCTCAGCAGGGGACTAATTCCTCTGGTGGGACTATAAAGATTGCCAATTACTGCGTATTGGTCGGGATTTAAATGTTTAGCAAGGGACTGTTTTACTGTCCATCCCGTGATAATTGCCGTTTGTCCGTGACCGCAGATTAATTGATTGGGTTTATACTGGGGTCGGTAGGTAAATTTAGGGGTAGTTTCTGCACTAATCATGGATTTAAATTACAGCAGTTATCTGAATGGTGAGATAGGAAGTTTTCGTTTTGGTTAGCCAGTCGTTGCTCGTCAATTTTATTTTATAAGAAAGCTGGCAATTGTTCAAGATAATTAATAATATTTCGGTGAAGCTGTTCTATTGTATCAGTGCCATCCAGTTGTAAACAATTATCTTTATATTCTTTAAATATCTCGATAAACATTTGACGAACTTTTATTAACTTTTCTTGTTTTTCGTACACTTCTGTGATGGCTCTGTTTTTAATTCTCGCTAGAGAAATATCAGGAAGAATATCGATATAAATGACTAAATCTGGATTGGGAAAATGTTGATTTAACTGCCGAACAAAAGCAAATTCTTCGGGATTATTGCAATTGTAGGCCAGGGAAGAAAAATAATAACGAGTAGTGATAACGTGGGTTTGTTCTTGGTGAATAAGTTTAAAAACGCCATCGTGATCATTATATAAGTGATAATGGCGATCAGCTGCAAATAAATAGGCCATTTGTCGGTCAAATTTATTTTTATCTTGGATAGAAATAAGATTAGTTTGCATTATTTCTCGAATCAAACGACCGATGACTCCCTCGGAAGGTTCGGGACTTAAAACCGCTTTTTCTCCTCGCTTAAAAAAATATTCTTGTAAGAGTTTTGCTTGGGTACTTGTTCCCGAGCCATCAATACCTTCAAAGACAATAAATTTCGGTTTCATAATTTAATCTTCTTTTTTTCTATCTAATTATCTGAATATTTTTTTTAGCCAAGTTAAACAAGATTTTTTTGGGGGGATTAATTGCGTCATTTCTCCGATAATCTCTCCCATACTTCCCCAAGTATAAATATTTTTATTGAGGGATTGTATAGTTAAATTTTCTTGTAAAGCTAAACTGATAATACTAATCATTTCTGCTGCCTGATTACCGACTATTTGCGCTCCCAGTATTTTACCATCTTGTCGGTAGATTAATTGACAAAATCCCGTGGTTTCTCCCCAGATTTGCTGTGGGACCATATTTTTGATGGGATAGTTGATCATCTTTACCTCCTCACCATAGCTGTCCTGGGCTGCTTTTCCAGTTAAACCCACCCAAGCAATAGCAGGATCAAAAGCAATAAATGAGGGAATTTGATCGGGATTAAAGTTAAATTTTTCTCCCGTGAGCAGATGCTTGACTAACCCAAAAGCTGCCCAGTGATTTAAAGTAGGATCGGGATAATTATTTCTGAGCAAATTTAGGGCATAAATGCGGGAATTATCGGTTTGTAATTGCTGATTAACCCTAATTAATCCTTGCTCTAGTTTAACTCCCACCCCGGCCAAATTTAATCCCTGTTCATTGACTTGATAATTACCAGCAAAAATGATATCATCAACTTCGATAACACGATTGCCTAATTGTAACCATTTTTGCCCCTCGATCGCTTTCACTTGACTAGGACAATAGCCTGGTAAAATCTTAATTCCTTCCGCTTCTAAAATGGCAGTAACTAAATGGGAAATTTCCCGATCAACATCCGGCAGTAGATAACTATCCTCGATAATTAAGCTAATTTCTTTCCCCAAACGTCGGAGAATTTGCGCTAAACTCACAGCCATGCTGCTGTTGCCAATAATCGCTAAATGTTGTCCCAACTTGTCTAAATTTGGCTCTTGCCAAAGGGTTTGAGCGGTAAAATAATTAACCTCATCTAAGCCGAAAATTTTCGGGACTTGCAGATAAAAACCAGTAGCGATAAGATAGTGTTTAGCCAACAATTGCCGACCATTAACCACAAATCCTAAATGGGGCAACCGAACAAATTCCCCCCCACCCGGGATCACATCTATTCCTTCCGTGGCTAATCTTGCCAAAGAATGATGTTTATTAATAGTTTTATCTACTTCCTCTAACCATTCCCGCAACCGTTGCCATTGGGGATAAAGGGCCGTTTCTTGCCAATGATTCAGCAGTTTATAGAGATGGATAATTTGGCTGTAGCCCTTGCTAAAAATGTCCTCAGATGCCTCTAAATTGTCCCTAGAAGGCTGTTGCACTAAAGCCACCCTTTTTTTGAGGTGAACAGCCAACAAAGCCGCTTCTATCCCCGCAGGAGTGGCACCAATAATTACTAAGTCGTAAACCACAAATATAAAGTAAAAAGTCAAAAGTCAAAAAAGGTGTTGGGGGTTTTGGGGTGTTAGGGTGTTAGGGTTTAAGGGTTTTAGTTGAAATTCCCCCACTTCCCCACTTCCCCCCGCAACGCGCACGAAGTGGTCTCCCCATTTCCCCATTCCCCCACACCCCACACCCTACACCCTACACCCTCTTTCAAGTCAGGAGTCAGGAATCAGGAGACGTAGGGAGGCACAATTATTTGTAGGATGGGTTAGCGGTAGCGTAACATAATCGGGCGTTGGGTTTCATGCTTCAACCCAACCTACGTTCATCTTATATTTAATTCCACCCACCCACTTAAAACTCAAATCTGATAACTGATAACTGATAACTGATAACTGATTACCGGCGCCGGTCTTGCAGTTTTTTATAGACATCTCGCAGGGGGACTTGATGATAGGCGAGAGCGACGAGGGTATGATAAAAAAGATCGGCCACTTCTGCGGCAATAGCATCGCCATCATTATCTTTGCAGGCCATGACCACTTCTGCCGATTCTTCGCCGATTTTCTTGAGAATTTTGTTATCTCCTCCGGCCAAGAGTTTACAGGTGTAGGATTCCGGATGAGGATCGTCTCTGCGATCGCAAATTACCTTGAACAATTCCGAGAGAGTATCGGCCGCTGGCGGTGATTTTTGCCAATTTACTTGGTGAAAACAGCTTCTTTCGCCGGTATGACAGGCGATATCACCGATTTGCTCAATAGTCAGCAAGATGGCATCACTATCGCAATCGTAGCGAATTTGACGCACTTTTTGGATATGGCCCGAGGTGGCTCCTTTGTGCCACAATTCTTGACGGGAACGACTCCAATACCATGCTTCCCCAGTGGTGAGGGTTTTTTCGAGGGATTCCCGATTCATCCAGGCCATCATTAACACTGTAGCATCAAGATAGTCTTGAGCGATCGCTGGTACTAAACCCTGGGGATTATAAGCGATCGCGTCGAGGGGAATAGCGGAGAGTAAAGAAGACATCAGTTTTTCGCGGTCAAGAATTATGGTGGGACGAATTACCCAAAGCTTAATTATATAGCCATGGGGTCTTGGGGGTTGGGGGTTGGGGGTTGGGGGATAGGGGATGGGGGTTGGGATTTAATGGTTGAATAATAAAAAAATTGCTCAGAAATTGATGAGAATACAATCCTATCGAGACTTACAAGTTTGGCAAACAGGAATGGATTTGGCAGAAAAATGCTATTTAGCCACTCGCAATTTCCCCAAAGAAGAAACCTACGGGATGATTTCTCAAATTCGCAGGGCTTCCGCTTCTATTCCTGCTAATATTGCCGAGGGTCATGGCAGAAAAACCCGCAAAGAATACCTACAGTTTCTCTACATAGCCCAAGGTTCTCTTAGAGAATTAGAAACCCATCTACTGTTATCAAAAAGAGTCCGATTGAACCCATCGGATACGATTGAACCCCTTCTTAACCAATGTGAATCAGTGGGTCGGTTGTTATCGGCCTTAATTCGTTCTCTGGAAGCGGGGGTTGGTGGAAATTAGTGGTTGGGTGTTTCTTATCCCCTATCCCCTATCCCCTATCCCCTATCCCCTATCCCCTATCCCCTATCCCCTATCCCCTATCCCCTATCCCCTATCCCCCATCCCCCATCCCCTATCCCCTATCCCCTATCCCCTATCCCCCATTCGTGTTAGAATCAACCCTTAAAGAAAAAGCTAAAAGCTAGAAAACCAAACAGGGCATCTAACCTTTAGCTATTCTTGTTCAACGTCACAGTTATCAATGTGTGCAAGACATTGGTAACTGTTATTTTTGTTTCTTGAAGCGGGAAACCAATCCTAAACCACCCACTGCCAGAAGTCCGAGGATAGTACCCGGTTCGGGAACGGTTTGATGGAAAGAATTTTGGAATTGGAATAGACCTTCATTGTTAGGATCAGCATTAACTAGGGTATTTGTGACGGTCAACTTTTTGATGGGGGCGATAGGGTAAAAACCTGATGCAGGATCCGCTGAGCCGTTAGTTGAAAGTAGGACATTAGGTATCTCAAGAAATGTCTCGGTTACAGTCCCGTAGTTGGATGATACGTCTGAATCCAGGTCAACCCCGACAATATAGTTGGGGGAGCCAATGACCTCGATTGTATATGTGAAAGACCCCCCGGGACCCTTGTTAGGATCAGGGGCACCCTGTGTCAGAGAATCGTATGTGAAATAATAATGACCACCCATCTCGGTCAGCGCAACATCATCCAGAGCCTCGGCCCCAATGCCACCCGAGACGTACGTAACTTTTTTGTCCCCCTCAATAAGAGCAGTTCCGCCCGTCCAGTCCGCCCAACTTAACATCGCGGCACTCGCACTGGTAGCGGTAAGCACTGCGCCGGCGAGAACCCCGATGGCTAGAGAGCCAGAAGCAAAAGTTTTGGTTAATTTGTTGGTTGTCATCATAACTGAATTATCCAGCGTTAATTGTGTGTACTATAGCCATCAAAAGAAGTTAGGCAAGTGTTAAGCTCGCTGATAACTTTTTATTTGACTTGACAAAACTATAGCGAAACTTTTCAAAAAAAACAAGTGTTTTAGAAAACTTTTTTTCGGCAATATTTATCTATTTTTTTGTCCAATTTATAGCAGTTTTTTTATCACAATAACTACCCAGAAATTGACAAATATACCCAAGCTTTTTGGTGAAAGTTGGACAGATAAACAGGCTCTACTTAAAAAAAAATCTCTCAATCCGTTACAAAACTTAATCAAGAGAGGGACATATATAAAACTTAACAGTTTTGACTGTCAAAACTGGAGTTCGATAGCAATCAACTCCCTAACGAGTTGACATACCCCAAAACCCCCGGACAAACTCAGGTTTTAGAAAGACCAAAAATCCCGTTTAATATCTGTATCTAAAGAGGTATGACTAATTTTCCTAAATCATCTATAGTTACCAGCGTAGGGTAATGGCAGTATAAAAGTGGACAACTGACTCTCTAAAGTTGGACGATTCTCTCTCGATAAATTTCTTTAAGTTAAAACCGAGTCATATACATGAATAACCTCATCACTATTCGAGAAGCCTCCGATTTACTCGGAGTTAGCATTAAAACCCTCCGGCGCTGGGAACAACAGGGTAAAATTGCCCCAATTCGTACCCGCGGCGGCCATCGCCGATTTCGACCGGAAGATCTCTTACAATCTGGTCAAGCAAACCCATTGATTATTGGCTATGCTCGTGTTAATCGACCTGAACAAAAACCCCAATTAGACACCCAGATAAAAGCGTTAGAAGACTTTTGTCATCAACAGGGTCAACCCTTTGAAATTCTCACCGATATCGGCAACGGGGTCAGCTACAATCGCCCTAGTTTTATGCGTCTAGTGGAGATGATTTGTCACGGTGAGGTGAAATCTCTAGTTTTAACCCATGCGGAAACTGTTAGTCTCTTTTGTCATGATTTTATTTTGGGTTTGTGCCGTGTCTTCAAAATCCAAGTCATTCTCCTCAATCAACCCCAGAAATCCATTGCAGATGAGGATTTATTGGACGATCTGCAATCCCTCATCACCATCTGTTACGATCATCTCTACCCACTACATAACCCGGCTCATCAGCAATTACTAGAATACCTAGGGGCGTTTAAGGATGTCCGTCTGGCTTAAAATCGTCCTTGGACTGGGTTTCTTATCCCTCTTTTTAGTTGTCTGATGCCGCCTCTGCTATTCCCCGAACAAGGGCCAAGAATAGTAATATTTTAGCTGACGGCTGACGGCTATGATAACTCTACATTGACGGCAAATGAAACTAGAAACCACGGCGATTAAACGGATTCTTGATGCTAACCTTGACCGCGCCAGAGAAGGACTGCGAATTATCGAAGAATGGTGTCGTTTTGGCTTAGATAATCTTGATTTAGCCCAAGAATGTAAAGAAATGCGCCATCAATTAGCTAGTTGGCACTCGATCGATCTTAAACGACATCGGGACACAGCCGGCGATATCGGCAGGGATTTAAGCCATCCCAGGGAAGAAATCCGCGAGACTGTCGAGGGACTGCTGCAGGCCAATCTCGCTCGCGTACAGGAGGCTTTCAGGGTTTTAGAAGAATACGGTAAACTCTATGATCTGGAACTAGGGATAGCCTGTAAACAGCTGCGCTATCGGGTTTATCAGCTAGAGAGTAAACTATTAATCTCTCCACCTCTGGAAAAACTGCAAGCATCTCCCCTCTATTTAGTCACTTCTCCTGCCGAAAATCTCCTAGAAATCGTCGAATTAGCCCTAAAAGGAGGTTTAAAATTGGTGCAGTACCGCCATAAAACCGCCGCTGATACCATTCGTTTAGAAGAGGCCGCTAAACTGTGTGAGTTATGCCACCGTTACGATGCTTTGTTTATTATGAACGATCGCGTCGATATTGCTCAGGCCATTCATGCCGATGGTGTTCACCTCGGTCAACAGGATGTACCGATTTCCCTAGCACGGCAATTTCTCGGTCCGACGGCAATTATCGGCCGGTCCACCACTAATCCCCAAGAGATGGCCAAAGCAATCCAAGAAAAGGCCGATTATGTGGGAGTCGGTCCAGTTTATGCCACCCCCACGAAAGCGGGAAAAGCACCCGCAGGATTGGAATATGTCCGTTATGCGCGGGAAAATTGCCCTTTACCCTGGTTTGCGATCGGTGGTATTGATAGTAGTAACATTAAAGAGGTTTTAGAGGCAGGAGCGCAGCGGGTAGCTGTAGTCCGGGCCATCATGGAAGCGCAGCATCCCGAGGTCATCACCCAACAATTATTAAACCAATTAAAGTAGGGAACGGGGTTGTAGGGTGTGGGGAAATGGGGAAATGGGGAAATGGGGAAATGGGGAGATAGGGGAATTTCAACTAATACCCCAAAACCCTAAAACCCTAAAACCCTAAAACCCCAACTCTCAACTCCTGTCTCCTGAATACTCCGATTAATTCATTTGTTCATATCCAAATCCATGTCAGAAATAACCTTGCAAATCAACGGCAAAACTCAAACCTGTTTACCCGCAACTAAACTAGGGCAAATGTTAGAAAATTTGGGCATGAATCCTCGGTTAGTTGCGGTGGAATATAACGGGGAAATCCTCCATCGTCAGTATTGGGAAAACACGGAAATCAAGGAGGGGGATAAATTAGAAATTGTTACTATTGTCGGGGGGGGTTGACACTCCCATCGCGCTTAAGCGAGGGATTCTTGGTTCACTGAGTTTCCTTAATCTGGCAGGACGTATCCAACCAAACCAGAGGGAATCTCTCCCCAAGCGTATTAGTTTCCGTGTGTCCCACGGTACTTAGTCCCTTTTTGAGAATGTTGATAGCGGCGTTAATATCTCTATCTTCTACATAGCCACAATGGGGACAAATATGGGTTCTCGTAGATAGAGATTTAGGGACTTTTTGACCACA
>SFBL01000001.1 GCA_007095785.1 Microcystis aeruginosa Ma_SC_T_19800800_S464 | reverse complement strand
CCGCTTCTCAATCGTCGGGAGATAGAAACTATGTTTAGTTTAGATGAATTAAAACAAACTCAGTATTTTCAAGATGTGCGCGAGGAAGCGCGTCAGGAAGGTCGCGAGGAAGGTCGCGAGGAAGGCAGACTAAACAAAGCATTAGAGGCGGTCCCTCGTTTGTTAGCCTTAGGGTTAAGCGTTGAGCAAGTCGCATCCGCCTTAGAGTTAGAGGTTAAACAGGTTAGAGCTATACAAAACGGGACATAATCGCCTTTTTCCCTAGCCAAAAAGGAAGGCTTTTAAGCCTTCCTTACACTATAAACTTTTTCAGCAGACCCTAATTTAGGAAAGGAGATTACCGCGACTACCGTTAGGAAGAATAGTTTCCTCAAGGGAAGCGGAAAGAAGATTATTTTCGGTTAAAATCGCGCCAATTAAGTTAGCTTGTTTGAGATTAGCTCGTTTAAGATTGCTTCCCACTAAATAACTCAAGAGTAATCCCGCTTGGTGTAGATTAGCACCGGAAAGGTTAGCGGAGGCTAAATTAGCGCCGAGAAGATTACAACCGGTTAAGTTAGCTTGGCGAAAATTGGCTTTATTAGCGTCAGTTTTGCTTAAATCGGCTCCGGTTAAGTTAGCTCCCTCAAAATCGCTACAATTGAGGTTAGCTCCCGTCAGATTAGCCCCTTCCAGGTTAGCATAACGTAAATCCGCCCCCCGTAAATCCGCCCCGCGCAAATCGGCATAGCTGAGGTCGGCGTATTGAAGATGGCAGTTTTCCAGATTAGCTTGATAGAGATAGGCTCGAATTAGGTTAGCCTCTTTTAAGTTAGCATAGCTAAGATTGGCAGAGCTAAGAATAGCACGAGTGAGAATAGCCCGTTTTAGGTTAGCTTTCCCCGCCATGGCATGGGTTAAAGTGGCTGAGGTGAGATTAGCGGCTTCGAGATTCGCTTTGAACAGTTGAGCAAAAAGTAAGCTACTGTGAATTAAACAGGCAGAACTTAAATCAGCCTTTTTCAGAACAGTATTACTCAAAATTGCGCCGCTTAGTTGACTTTGGTGCAAATTTGCCCCAGAAAGGTCGGCTTTAGTCAGGTTAGCATCGATAAGACAAGCTTTGCTTAAATTAACTTCTTCGAGGGAAGCGTCCTTGAAATTAGCATTAATTAAACAAGCTTCGGCTAAATTAGCCCGTTTTAAGTAACTATGACTCAGATTAATCTGGTTTAAACACTGTCTCTTTAAATTAACTCCGCTAAGTCTGACTTCCGCAAAGTTGCGTTCACCTCGATTATACAGTTCGATTAGATGTTCACGATTGGTTAAGGCATTGCTAATCATAAAATAACTAAATTGTTCTGGGAGGAGATTTCCAGAGAATGGGTTGGGGAAAATTACTGATGATGAAGTGGATTTCTAGGATTAGTACAGGGAGCGACTGGGGATTTTTGCGAATAAATAGCAATTTTTAACCAATTACGGGCTTAAAATCCCTATTGGCAATCACTAAAACCGGTAAAGAACAAAAAGAATCGGGGTTCAATACCAAAAACAACCTCTGCCTAAACCCGCCACTTGTTGCCAGCCAGGTCTAGGCATTAAATTAGAGAAGTCTTGTGCGTCAGTTTTTCTGACTGAATCTACTGCCTCGCCGATGTCTTGACTCGGTATCATACAGTTGAATTTGTTAGGTCTGCTTAGTCAGTCCAGTAGCCAAGAGGCTAAAACTCTTCATCACCAGATTTCGGGGACTCTCCAGTTGAGCAAGCATAAAACTCTGTAAAAGTCAATCCCTCTTAGGGGTGAACTGCCCAATTCTATTCCCTGAAGTCTTGGTTTATTTAGTCTATCAGGTTGTGGTCTGTTTTGGCAAGAGGGGTTAATGGCTTTTTAATCAATTCGCCAAAAGGCTTGATTTTCCGTAGGAGATAATTGTACAGACTGGTTATCTAAATATTGTCTGAGACTGGGGGAAGGATTGAGGAGATAAATATCGGTAAATTGATTTTTTAAGGAGGGGATGGAAACTCTAAGATCCGACTGAATAAATAAATACTTTGTCTTAGCATCAGTGGTATGAATAAGGGGCAAAGTATCTAACCAATGTTCTGAAATAATTAGAGGTTTTTGACTACGATTAATCATTGTATAAGCGTTGGGAATATTACTACCATAACCCGTATATCTGGTTGCTGGCGGTGGATAGGGAATTTTGGCAATTAATCCGAAAACTAGCAATAATATTAAGAGAATTTTTGCCCAGATTTGGCGATGCTGTAGTCCCTTGCTTAGTAAAAAGGTAACTGCCAGCAGCATACCGAGAAAACTTGGTAAGTAAAATCTGCCCACAGCTGTGTAGCGAAATCCTCTGATTAGATCCCACGCTAAAAGAGAGAAAAAGGGGATAATTGTCAGCAAAATGATCAGAGTAAAAACTTTTTTATCGGCTTTTTTACCCAGATAAATAAAGGAGATGATGACGAGGATAATTAGGCAGTATTCAATAATAGGGGTGCTGCTGGGATTGGCTAAACTAAAATTATAAAATAAACGAGCGATCATTGTTACCCATCTTTGCCAAAGTACCTCTAGGGGTAAACTGCCTTTTGACCATCCAAAGACAGTAAATCGACTGGTAAAAATCCGGGTTAACCAAATTGAATAAATACCTAGGGAAGCAAGTAAGCTGATGCTATAGTATTTTTTGGTTAAAGAGTTAAAACAATTCAGCTGCAGCAGAAAATATAGGCTATGAACTACTAGAACAAAGATAAAAAAAACATGGGTATATAAACCAGCGATTAGGGATAAACTATAGAAAAACCAATCTTTTTTCGGTTGCGAGGAATCAATAGCTTTGAGAAATAACCAGCTAGAAAGTATCGAAAACAAAACATATAGTCCGTATTCCCAAATTCCCAGAGCATAACCAGTAAAACGCGGGGAAAAGAAGATAAGTGTAGCGGCAATTAAAGCGGCGTTTTTATTTTTAAATAAGGTCAAAGCTAAATGGTAAAAACCCCATAAAATGCCAAGCCAAATAATTACCGAAAATCCTCTTAAGACTAAATAAGAATTGCCTAATAATCTTGCTAAAAACCAGAGAAAACTGTAATAGAGAGGTAGATCATAATTTGAGCTAGTATAAAGAGAGGCTAAGGTATCAGGAAAACCTTTCACGGAATTAACCCCTTGAAATTGCCAGAGTTGTTCTGTAGATTTAATTTGTCCATCGAATAGATAGTTAATTAACTGTTCGGGTGTGCTACCAGAAAGATGGAGTAAGACCAAAGATTCATCGTGCCAAACATAGCTATAGTAGGCGAGATGGACAAAATATAAAATATTGAAAATAATCAATAAACCTAAAGCAAATCTAAACCCAGATTGACGGGTAAGCATAATTATCTTGATCCTGTGAAAAATCACTGATTACTGTTGACTAACTCCTGCTTAATTAATCTAGAATTTTGATGAGCAAGGGGTAAAGTAAACCAAAACTGTGAGCCAACCAGCGGGGTACTTTTTACCCCAATTCTCCCGGAGTGAGCCTCGATTATTTGCCGACATTGGTAGGAACCTAAACCGATTCCCGTTAGGTGTTGATTATGAAGATTTCTTACATATAAATGGAAAAGATGTTGACATTGCTCCTCATCCATGCCAATGCCATTATCGCTTAAAGTGCAGTAGATCATGTCTTGGTCAATACGAGCATCTAAAGCTAATTGAATCGGTGAAGGATTATGTTTTAAGGCATTATTTAATAATTGTTCAAAAACACTTCTTAGCTGACAAGGATCGGCATCAATAGCGGGTAAGTCATCGGGGAGAAGATTAATAAAAGTAGCTTGGTATAAATCAAAATCTTTTTGCCAATCTTTGAGCCAAATTTCCACCTGTTTTTTTAAAGATAGAGGTTGACGATGCAAGATTAAAGGCCGTTCTTCAGCAAAATGGTTTTCTGATAAAGCATTAATTAAAGTTAATTGTCGATCGCAACTACGCACCACCTGATCGAGCATTGCTCGCGAGATAGTTACTTTTTCTGTTTGCCGACACTGGAAATTTTTTAATAACATCACTAATCCCATAATCGAAGTGCGAATATCGTGGGATACTGCCTGTAAAAAAACCGTTTTCATTTCGTATAAATGCTGAATTTCCCGGACTTTTTCCCGCAGTTCGAGGGTTCTTATTTCCACTTCCCGTTCTAAATTATTATTCAATCTTTGCACCCTCTGATATAGTTGCGCTTGGCCGATAGCGATACAAACTTGGGTGGCTAACTGTTCTAGTAATTTGACCTCGCTTTTTTGCCACTGACGAGGATGGGAATATTGATGGACAACTAAAGCACCTAAATGTTGATTATTAACCGTTAGGGGTAAAACTAAAGAGGATTTAACTTGCAGGTATTCGTAATAACCCTTGAGAGTGGGCAGAGTTTGCACCTTAGCGGTATTATCGGCAATAATTAACTTATCTAAAGAAAATAATTGTCCCAATTCTTCCAGTAATTCTGGTTCGGGAAACCAACCCATCAGCGAGGGAATCTCGGGACGACGGGACTCAGCGATTACCTTGGCCCAACCCCCCTCTTGACAGTGACCGATATAGACTTGATCAGCATCGAGAAAATGTCTGATTTCCTCAACAATGGTATTTAAAACCTGATCTATATCTAAAGATTGATGGACTTTTAAAGCAACTTGTGTTACTAAATGTTCTCGTTCTAAGGTTTCATTTAAAGCTCGATCGATCTGTTGTCTTTCGCTAATCGCCGCCGATAAAAATAGAGAAGTTGACATGACAATGACTAAAAAGATTTGTAAGATCAGGACACCTCTGGTATAATCAGGGGCCTGTAGGATAAAAGGGCTGATTCCCCCGGCCAATCCCATCAAAGCTAAGATAGACACCAAAAAATTCGCTATTACCGCTCCCCAGGTCTGAAAACGCATGGCAGCCCAAACCACAAAAGGAAAAGGCAGATATTCGAGGTACTGCACCATACTCCAATCGGGGTTAAGAAAATTCTGTTGACCACCAAAAACCACAGAAGTCACCACCGTTAGCAAACTCAGACAAAGTAAGGCCTCGCCAAGGCGTTGGGGTTGTCGTGGTTTGCGCAGGGAGTGACGATTGAAGCAAAAACGCAACAGCAGCGGCGTGGTCATTAAGATCCCCGCACTGTCTCCGAGCCAGATAATGCCCCAAGACTGTCCAAATTGCCGCCAATCCCAAGTATTTAGCCAACTACGGGCAAAAGTATCGATAGTGGCATTGACTGCCGAGGCTAATAGGGCCGCCAAAAATACCAGTAAAAGGATATCGCGAATACGCTGTAAAGTGGCGGAAAATCTCAGATAATGCAGGAATTGCGCCCCTAACAGAGCCGATATACTGCTACCGATCGCCGAAAATAGGGCTATGGGCCAACTGGCCCCTAAAAAGAAGGTAAGAAGCAAATCCCCGATAAAAACGCCTAAAACTAGCCTTTTTCCCCCTAAAAAAACAGCAGTTAAGCCAATACCAGCACTCATCCAAATTGGGGCAGGTCGCGACCCTAAATCTAAGCAGAGATAGCCTAGCCAACCAAAACCCAGATAAACTAGGGCAACAAGCACAATTTTAGACCGATCTGATGAAATCCGTAGCATTTTCAGTTATCAGTTATCAGTTATCAGTTATCAGTCATCAGTTATCAGATTTGGGTTCTAAGTGAGCAGTGTGTATTAAGCGAGCAGTATTAAATAGTAGTTTCCCACTGTCTTTTCACTGATTACTGATTACTGTTTACTGATCACTGCTCACTGATCGCTGATCACTGTTAATCTATCTCCAGATTGCCTAAACTAGGAGTAGTTCTGCCTCCTGCAGATGGGTGAAAACCGTACATTTTCCCTTTAGGAATCAAAGATCATGCGGATTTTAATTGTTGAAGACGATCCTTTAATGCAGTTAGGTTTAGAACAAGCGCTCGGTGAACAGCCGGATTTTGAGATTGTCGGTCAAGCGAGTGATGGTCTAGCGGGGGTACAATTAGCCCTATCCCTACGGCCGGATTTAGTGGTCATGGACATCGGTTTACCCCGTCTTGATGGCATTGCGGCAACTAAACAGATTAAGGAGGGTTTAGCTAATGTTCATGTGGTTATGCTCACTTCCCACACTCTGCAACAGGAAGTGATCGCAGCTCTGGCCAGTGGTGCTGATGCCTATTGTATCAAGGGAGCCAGTCTCGATCGCCTTTTGGCCGCTATTGAAGCAGCTAAGGATGGGGCCACCTATTTAGACCCTCAAATTGCCCGTTTAGTCATGGATAATCTCAAAGCACCAGCAGTGCAACCTAATCCCAATCTAGCACTTTTATCAGAGCGAGAAATGGAGGTTTTAAAGTTAATTGTTGAGGGCAAAAGTAACGCTGAAATCGCCGAACAACTATATTTAAGCACCAATACGATTAAAACCCATGTGCGGGGAATTATGAATAAATTGGCCGTGGACGACCGAGTACAAGCGGCTGTAATTGCCCTGCGATCTGGTATTGTTTAAGGGGAAAATGGCGATTTACTTATCCCCTATTCGAGGCTTCTCTAATCACCTCTAAAACCTCTGAAGCATGGGAAATAGTCGTGACGTGACCAGATGCCAAAACCACTGTCTTTGCTCCCATTCTCTCGGCCAAATTAAACTGTAATTCTGGAGGTACAGCTTGATCTTGACTAGAGACAATATACCAGTTCGGCTTATTTCTCCAAGCGGTTGTAGTGGTTTTTGCTGTTAGTAAAGAGGCTGCAGCTGGGGTTTGGGTGGCATAAATTAAAGCAGCTTTTTCGGCAGGCAAATCATTGGCGAGAATCTTCTCTATTCCCTCTTGAGAAATCCAGATAAATCCCTCTTGTTCTTGAAAATACTGTGATGGTTTTTCGTATTCACTAAACAAATCTACCATCGATTCCCCCGCATCAGGAGCCAACGCTGCAATATAAACTAAACCGGAAACTTTTTCATCGTTGCCGGCCTCTGTGATTACCATCCCCCCCCAAGAATGACCGACTAGAATACATTGTCCTTCGATACGGTTTAAAACTCTTTTCGTAGCAGCTACGTCATCCGCTAGAGAAGTGAGAGGATTTTGCACTGCGATCGCTGCGTATCCTTCGGCTAATAACTGGGCAGTTATCTGATTATAACTAGAACCATCGGCCCAAAAACCGTGAACCAAAACAATATTGTTAATTCTGTTCATAAGACCTCTTACAAAACTCGAAAACTGCTGGTTTTTAGCATTTTTTAACTCTCACAAATTAATTAGACAGGAGAGCTATTAATATTCTTACATTGTAGCCATTAAGCCCATTTTAACTTTTTAACTCAATTGCCGGTGCTATAATCATCCAAAAAGTATATTCAATCATTTATAATAAGCTATCGACCTATCTCTGTTGGAAAACCATGACTATCGCTGAAAGCTTACCCCTAGTCGAGTCTCATGTCAACCCTGAGATAATCTTCCCACAAGGCCAATTTTGGAGTGATGAACCACCCTTGGAAAGTAACCTACATCTACAACAAATTATTTTATTAATTCAGTGTTTAGAATGGTGGTGGCGCGAGCGAGAAGATTATTTTGCCGCCGGCAATTTAACCATTTATTACAGTCCCAACCAGAAAAAGTCAGAATTCTTCCGTGGTCCCGATTTTTTCGTCGTTTTGGGGACAAATTCCAATCCCAACCGCAGAAGTTGGGTAATTTGGCGAGAAGAGGGCAAATATCCCAATTTAATTGTGGAAATTCTCTCCGATAGTACCGCCAAAGTTGACCGAGAGGAGAAAAAACAAATTTATCAAGATATATTTCGCACTCCCGATTATTTTTGGTTTGACCCAGAAAGCTTAGAATTTCAGGGATTTACCCTAATTAGCGGTCAATATCAACCGATTGCCCCCAATGCCCAGGGATGGCTCTGGAGTCAACAATTAGGCTTATATTTGGGTTTATCTGCCAATAGATTGCGCTATTTTACCTCCGAAGGCGAATTAGTACCCACTCCCGCAGAAGCGGCACAACAGGCAGAAAATCGGGTTTTAGAGGCAGAAAATCGGGTTTTAGAGGCAGAAAACCAAGTACAGAAAGAAAAGCAAAAAGCGGCGAAATTAGCAGCTAAACTGCGGGAATTGGGCATAGATACCGAGGAAAATCTCTAATCTTCTTTTGTTATTTAATAACGTTATTTTCGGTGAAAGATGAGGGTATTTGGTGTCATTTAGAGGCTGAATAGTTGATTAATCGCAGAAAGCCCCGCGCAAGCGTAAATTTTCCCGCAATTCCTCAGTCATCCCCACATTATCGGCAAACTTTGCCCCCTGCACTTTTGCCCCGCTAAAATTCGCTTGAGTGATGTTGACTTCAACCAAATTAGCTCCTTCTAAATTAGAGCCAATTAAATTAGCTAAAGCCAAACTAGAACGGTAAAAATCAGCATAACTTAAATCGGCATTAGCTAATAAGGCTCCGCTTAAATCCGCTCCCTTAAAACTAGCATGACTGCCGTTAATTTCACTTAAATCAGCATCGGTTAAATTGGCCCCCCGCAGATTAGCTTGATAGAGATTAGCCATGCCTAAAGATATACCACTTAATTCCGCTGCCAGGAGATTTGCCCCAGTAAAATCCGTTAGTGGATCCAGTTCAGCTAATTGGGCTAATTCCAGAAAATCATCACTAACAGCAGCATAAATTCCCTCGATTTGTGTCTGCAATTTCTCTAAATTTTCTGATGTTGCCGGTTGCGGTTCAACCAGAACATTATCTAATTCCACCTGCGATGAACCCAAAGAAATACGACTCAAAAAAGCATCAAATTGATTTTCCATCAGGAAAAATGCTAACTTTCGCTCTAAAATACTATGTTTATTGGGACTTAGATCGTGTTTCCATAATCCCGATGTTTCCGTGATACAAATATCGGCAGCTGTTAGCGAAAATTGCACCGTGAGATGATAAGGTTCTTCCTCCACACTGACGGTTCCTAGGTTAATCCTTTCGATCGCTCCTGTAAATATTGACTGAGGACTTTTGAACGATAACCGCCATTGATGATTATTAATACGATTTATGTATAACTCTTGACTAGAAAGAGGATTTGGTGTTAGGTGACAATTAACTAAAAGAAAATCTAATTTTCCTCCTTTTAGACCCCATTTGATTTCCCCGCCCAGGAGAGATTGAATTTGAGCTTGTAGGTGTAAAGTTAAATATAAATCGAATTTTTGCGAGTCGGTGGCTACTGGTTCTAAGGTTAACGATACACTATCGGGATAGCGATCGAAGGCAGCTAAAAGACGCATAATCTAAAAAAGAAAAGCTAAAATAAACAGTAAAAAAGTGGTGTTTCTCCGGCCCTAAAGCTGAGAATTCACCCCTATTTAAAACAATAGCTGATTTTCTCGATCCTCGATGAACATTTCTTCGGCGATCGCTGAATGATTGCCCCAGAAAATCAAGGTTAAATTAGTTGACTTTCTCTTTTTTGCCGATATTGCCGTCCGCATTAAAAAACATCGGCACAAAGCGTTCCATAAACATTTGTGGATCACGATTCCAGGCTTTTTGAGCCGCTTCTACCCGGAATAATTGCAATTTCGGGTCGAGAAGGGATTGGGGCAAACGTTCCATCAGATATTGAGGACGTTCCCAGAGCGGCATAGTGGCGGCGATTTCCATTAAATGACCGAAGCGGCGCAATTCTGCCCCGAGGGTGATATCCATACCCGATTCATAGGCGGCCTGTTCGATCGCTGAGTATTTGGCCTTGGCTTTTTCGACTTTTTGCCGATGTTCGGGGCTTTTTTGGGCAATTTTGGCTAACCAACGATTGCCCCAACGCACATGGCCCGCTTCTTCGGGGAAGATTTTGGCGATCGTTTCCTGAATTTTCAGATTTTCTGGGGTTTGTTCCCCTGCTTTGAGGGCATAAATATGGGCGGCAAAGTATTCGCATCCCCGTTTTTCCGTGACGTTAATTGCCGCCAGGGCCGCAATCAGTCCATCTTCCCTTTGTTCTTCGCCTTGGAATTGATCTTGATCGAGAAGACGTTCAAATTCATCGATATAGGACAACCCCGGTGGTTTCCCCACATCGGCCCCCAATTCGATCAATAAATCGGTTAACCAGTAGGCATGGCGGGCCTCATCAGCGACGTGATGGGAAAGATCCTGGATCAGTTCTTTCGGTTGTCCGTCTAAGGTTTCGATCAGTTCGGTCAGGTCTTTACAGCTACGTTGTTCGTTGTAGCGGTAACGGTTGAGGGTGACAAGATGAATTTCACGATCGCTAATGACACGCTTCATGATGTCGCGAGCGCTCATCGTCTTCTTGAATTTACGAGGGTAAGCAACGGTCATGATTTTGTATCGTTTTGTAAACGGCTTTCCGTATTCTAACGGAGTTTTTTCCCGATCTGGCAAGGGATCGGCAAGTGGCAAGCTTTTTTCAGTGTTGCCAAAGGCACGGCGTAGCCGTCCAGTAAACAGTAATCAGTGACCAGCGAAAGATAAGCTGCCCGCGCATTTAAATTGCCTGTGGAGATGAGATACTCTTTACTGTTGGCTCTTGCAAGAGTAAAGAGATTGGGGGGAGATTCGGCTAATCTAAGAATAAGCGGTTAAAATGCGTCTTAGCTGATCGAGGAAAACTAGAATTGTCTATGAACACATTCAATCCCCATCAAATTGTTAGTTTATTCTGCAAAAATCGAACTTTATACGGAGAAGTAATTCAGGTGATCGAAAGTCGTTCGGCTCTTTGGGTGCGTCCTCTTTGGTTAATTGTAGCCGATAATTTTGAGACCATTGATGTGCGGGAATGTTCCGATTTAATCCTGCCGATGGACTTATTTAAACCCGCCTTAGATACGGAGGTTTTACCCCTATTCTCCCAAGTAATTAAAGATAATTATATCACTAATATTTCCTATCCTCTCCAAGACTTTGTGCAGAAAGTTTGTCAAAATTATCCAGAATATTTTCAGAAAAATTTATGATTGATGAAGGCTACGTTAAATACGATTGTACTTGGATTGCTGACCGTCCCCTAATAAGCTCAGAGATTGCAGAATTAAATTATTGGCGCAATCGCCTCTATCAACTGGGATTAATCGGTCAATACGATAACGGAATCGGTTTTGGGAATGTGAGTCAACGGGGGAAAATAGACAAAGAAATTATTATTTCTGGCACTAACACCGGGGGAATACCAGTATTAAATGAATCCCATTACACCACAGTTATAGACTACGATTGGCAAGAAAATCGGGTCACTTGTCGGGGAACAATCGCCGCTTCTTCAGAAACTCTCACCCACGCAGCGATTTATGAAGCGAATCCCCAGATTAATGGGGTGATTCATATTCACCATCGCCCCCTGTGGCAAAATTT
Source organism: Microcystis aeruginosa Ma_SC_T_19800800_S464 (assembly GCA_007095785.1). Taxonomy (GTDB): domain Bacteria; phylum Cyanobacteriota; class Cyanobacteriia; order Cyanobacteriales; family Microcystaceae; genus Microcystis; species Microcystis aeruginosa_E. Next base: position 52,295 of record SFBL01000001.1, on the reverse strand, counting down.
GATGTATCGAGTGCCGACCACTCAAGAAAATATCGCCTATGGAACCCCAGAAATGGCCGCAGAAATTATCCGTTTATGTCAAGAAGATCGTCTAGAGCAGCAACAAATTTTAGTGATGAGTGGTCATGAGGAAGGAATTATCGCCTTTGGGCAAAATTTAGAAAAAGCGGGCAATTTATTATTATCCTATTACCGGCAATCTCAATCATCTTAAAAGTGACCTCCTCTTTGTGTTAACTTGTTCTATAGATTTTCGCCTTTGAGGAATGCCATCGTGATCGACATCTTCCATCATCTATCTGTCTCGATCGACTTTTCGCCCCTTACCAATGTCTTAATGACTATTTCGGAGCAAGACGTGGATATCATCGGGAATGTCCAGAAAGCCTTCTCAAATTTCGTCAAAACTGGGCAAGCATGGGCTTTATTAATCGGTTTGATTGTCGGTTATATGTTTCGAGGTTTTACTTCTTATTAGCTTTTCGCCTATCGGCCTTCAGCCAGAGTGAGCAATTCTTGCTATTCTTATGTTTGTAGGGTTGGAGATTTTTCTAACCTGAAGCGGTAATGCTATCAGCGCTGGATTATTCCCCAAAATTGTCCAGCATATTTTGGTTAACTTTATCCACAATCATCTAACGAAAACAGTGACAGCAAAGAAAACTTGGAGCGATCGCTTTGAAGGTAGTCTCCATCCTACGATCGTAGAATTTAACGCCAGTATTGGCTTTGATATCGAATTAATCGAGTATGATCTCACCGGATCGATCGCTCACGCTAAAATGCTCGCCTATACGGGTATCATCACCCCCGCAGAAGCTGATCGTCTCGTCTCTGGATTGGAACAAATTCGTCAAGAATACCGCACCGGCAACTTTAACCCCGGCATCGATCAAGAGGACGTGCATTTTGCCGTAGAACGTCGTTTAACCGAGATCGTGGGAGATGTGGGCAAAAAACTGCACACGGCCCGTTCGCGAAACGATCAGGTAGGAACGGATATTCGTCTGTATCTTAGACAACAAATCGATGATATTCGGCAAGAAATTCGCAATTTTCAGCAAGCTTTAGTCAATCACGCTGAAAACCATCTGGAAACCCTGATCCCCGGTTATACCCACCTACAGCGCGCTCAACCGATTAGTTTAGCCCATCATCTCCTCGCTTATTTTCAAATGGCCGAACGGGATCACCAAAGATTAGGAGAAATTCGCGCCAGGACTAATATTTCGCCCCTAGGATGTGGCGCTTTAGCGGGGACAACTTTTCCGATTGATCGTCATTACAGCGCCAATTTACTCGATTTTGAGCAGGTGTATAACAATAGTCTCGATGGAGTTAGCGATCGAGATTTTGCCATTGAATTTATGACGGCCGCTAGTTTAATTATGGTCCACCTGAGCCGTTTGAGCGAAGAAATAATTCTCTGGTCTTCCCAAGAATTTAGTTTTATCACTCTTACCGATAGTTGTGCCACGGGATCTAGCATTATGCCCCAGAAAAAAAATCCTGATGTTCCCGAATTGGTGCGCGGCAAAACAGGGCGGGTTTTTGGGCATTTACAAGCGTTATTGACCTTAATGAAGGGTTTACCCCTAGCCTATAATAAAGACTTGCAGGAGGACAAGGAGGCGTTATTTGATGGCGTTAAAACCGTGCGGATTTGTTTGCAAGCGATGACGGTACTTTTAGCCACCGGAATTCAATTTAAAACTGACCGATTAGCTAACGCTGTCGCGGAAGATTTTTCTAATGCAACGGATGTGGCGGATTATTTAGCCAGTAAGGGGATTCCCTTCCGAGAAGCTTATAATTTAGTCGGGAAAGTCGTTAAAAGCAGTTTGGCAGCGGGTAAGTTATTGAAAGATTTAACCCTGACGGAATGGCAAGAATTACATCCAGCTTTTGAGGCCGATATCTACGACGCGATCGCTCCTCGTCAGGTGGTGGCGGCCCGTAATAGCTATGGTGGCACAGGTTTTGAACAAGTGCGATCGGCTTTAATTCAAGCTAAAGCCATTCTCCATCATGATTGATATTGTTAGGGGTTTTGGGGTTTTGGGGTATTAGTTAAAATTTCCCCATCTCCCCATCCCCCATCCCCCATCCCCCATCCCCCATCCCCCATGATTCGTCTTTGGCATTTTATTAAAAGTGTGATGGGAATTATCTTTCGTCATCCTGTAACTGGGGTGACAATGATTCCGCTGCTTGCTGACGGCACAATTGTTTTAATCCGACGCCGAGACACCGGCAAATGGGCCCTACCCGGGGGGATGATCGATTGGGGGGAAGATATTTTTAATACTGCTCAAAGGGAATTAAAAGAGGAAACAGGATTAAATTTAGTCAGTTTAGGGCGTTTAGTGGGGGTTTATTCCTCTTTTGAGCGTGATCCGCGCATTCACTCCATTTCAGTCTTAATTGAAGTGACAGCGGCGGGGAATTTTCAGATCAAAGATACATTGGAAGTGAGCGAGGTGAGAGCTTTTAGCGTCGAAACTTTACCTCTAGGCAATCTCAGTCACGATAATGGTCGCCAACTAGAAGATTATCTCAAGGGTGCCACTGTAGTGGCTTGATTTTTTTCTAGTATCTGCGACCCTAAGTAGCTGGTTATAATTAAATTAAAAATAGATTTTAGGTTCGATCCCCCCCAACCCCCCTTAAAAAGGGGGGAGAAGAGTTCATAGTAGGGTGGGTTAGACGGCAACAATCTAGGCGTTAAAGTCAATCTAACAATCCGTCGTAACCCACCGTTTTAGTCAACCGAAAGGATGTTTGATTTATGTTTAAAAATAAGATTGATCAGGTTTTACGCGCGTTAAAGGAGATGTTGGGATGAAGAAAGCTCCTTGGACAACTATAAAACTTGAAGAAGTTTCGGGAGATGTAGGCATATTTGTTGATGGTGATTGGGTGGAGTCCAAAGACCAAGATCCAAAAGGTAATACTCGCCTGACACAATTAGCCGATATCGGTGTTGGCGAGTTTTTAGATCGTTCTAGTCGGTTCCTGACATCTGAAAAAGCTAAGGAGCTAAAATGTACCTTCTTAAAAGAAGGAGATATTTTGGTTGCGCGTATGCCCGACCCCATAGGAAGAGCCTGTATTTTCCCTGGAGATAAGCACCCTTGTGTAACAGTCGTAGATGTTTGTATTATTCGACCTAATCCTAGAGAGATATGTAACCGATGGTTAATGTGGATGATTAATAGTCCTCAGTTTAAGCGCCAGTTAGATCAATACATTTCAGGGACAACAAGACAGCGTATTTCTCGTAAGAACTTACAGAAGCTAAAAATCCCCCTCCCACCCCTCGAAGAACAGCGAAGAATTGCGGCAATTTTAGATAAAGCGGATGGGGTGCGACGCAAGCGCAAGGAGGCGATTCGGTTGACTGAGGAGTTGTTAAAATCGACTTTCCTAGAGATGTTCGGTGATCCTGTTACTAATCCGAAAGGGTGGGAAATCAAACCATTAGGAGAAGTGGTTCAATTTGTTGGTGGTGGTACACCAAGTCGTAAAATCTCCAAGTATTTTGAGGGACAAATCTGTTGGACTACATCTAAAGACATGGGTGTAGATATACTAACAAATACCGAAGAACACATTACTGCGGAAGCTATCGAAAATAGCTCAACCAAGTTAGTTCAACCAGAATGTCTTCTTGTTGTGGTAAAAAGTAAGATTTTGATGCACCGCTTACCTGTTGCTAGAACTATTGTCCCAACCTGCTTTAGTCAAGACATCAAGGCAGTTATTCCCTTTGATTCGCAGATGACACGATACCTACATAGACATCTAAAAATTGGACAGAAAATTTTATTACAGCAGGCAAGAGGTGTTAATACCGAAGGACTTACACTTGATCATCTTCGTTCTTATCCTGTGATGATGCCCTCTTCTGGAGAAATAGAGAAGTTTGTAAACTTGGATATCCAATTAGAGAATGCACATAAAACTTTCTATTCTTCTCATGAACAATCCGAAAATCTCTTTAATTCCCTTTTACAACGCGCCTTTCGCGGGGAACTGTAGCCATGGCATCCCGCGGATTACTGCCATAATCTTGTGGGAAATGCCATTAAAAAAGACGGTTGGACAATTAACTAATACTAAATCCGGTTATTAAAAACTGATTATTTGAGTAGAAAACGGGTTTCTCGGAGAAACCCGTTTTCTGTGCGTTACTCAAGAGTTATCGGTTATCAGTTGGGAAGGTGGTGTGATATTATGGGTAGTAAAGTTGCTCAAACAGCTGATCAGTTTGCTATTAGCATAGTAAATGCTGATAAATATCTCAGCCCAGAAAAGAAAGAATTTATCCTGTTATAATAAAGTTAATTGATACTTGCTTAATTTAAGTTATGAACTTCAACCTTTATCTGGAAGATGAATTAAGTCAGCAACTACAGGCTTTATCTCGCTCTACAGGCAAATCCCAGAATGCTTTGATTCGAGAAGCAATACAGCTTTTAATTACCACAAAAGAACAGTCGCAATGGTCGTCAACTATCCTTAATTTTCAAGGGGTAAGTGATGGTATTATTTTTGAAGCTTATAGAGAGGAACTTTCCCCACCTAGAGAAGATGAGGTGATTTAGTGCTGGTTTTACTCGATACTTGTACGATTAGTGATTTTGTCAAAGGTGATAGCAACACTCTAGTGCAGATTAAAAATCACTCTCCTAGGGAAATTGCCGTTTCTGCGATAACTTTAATGGAAATCGAATATGGACTATTTCTTAATCCAGCGAAGGCAAAGAAAATAAGACCCATTCTTGACGAATTTCTTGCTTCTCTCTCAATTCTTGCCTTTGGCAATCAAGAAGCCATTTGCGCCGCTCAAATTAGAGCAGCTCTCAAACAATCCGGGACTCCCATTGGTGCTTACGATCTGTTAATAGGTGCAACGGCGATTACTCATAATCTTAAATTAATTACGGCCAATCCCCAAGAATTTGCTCGTATTCAAGGATTATCGTGGGAAAATTGGCGTTAAAGCTAATCGCCTAACTAATTCGAGAATACATAGGGTTTGCTGAATAAATCTAAAAACCTTGTTGGCTAAGACTTTGAGACTTTTTGAAAATCAAAAAGTGCCAGATATAGGAATAATCGGGGGGAAAATTCAGGGACTTTTTCCCTGAAAATTAGGTAAAAACCTACACTCAGCCCCCAGGAAAAACTTTTTGCCGCATACCCTAAATACTGGCTTTCTCTCTTTAACGGCTGATTCCGCGAAGTTGCTCCAGAAGTTGATCAAGAATGTCTTCCATCTCTTCCGGGCTTCTGCCCATCCTGACCGGTCCGCGCAGAAACTCTTTAACCGTTATCTTTTTATCGCGGAAGTCACGGACAAAATTATAGATTTTTTCGGTGGATTGAACTTGTAATTTCATCTCCTCTAGCATTTGCTCAATCGGGTCGATGCCATCCTTCTCACAAGCGCGACTGGCCCTCACCATCTCGCCTTCCGGGGTATTTCGCACCGAGCGCAGTTCTCTTTTCAGGTTCTCGTATTGCTTTTTGAGTAGTTCGTTATTGGTTTCAACCCTCTCGCACTGTCGTTGGAGGTCGCTTTCCGATGAGCCTTCAACCTCGAAAGTGTCCCCCATTTGATACTGTCGTTCGATTTCGAGCAGTTTGGCAATATCTCCCTCTTTATAGGCGCGGTTGACTTCCTTCATAATCTCGTTGTGACGCATCCGAGTTTCGGGGTCTGTAACCTTGTCGGGGTGAAAAATCTCGGCCATTCTCAGGAAAGTGCGGCGTATTTGTCTAGATTCAGGAGATTTAGGCGAGCTTTCAGGTGATAGCTCTGTTCCATCATCGTGACGGCTATAGGAGTCTTCCCCAGAGAAGAAATCCTGCGCGGATTGCTCTGATGATCCTTCTGGTTCTTCGTCTCCGAAAAGTTCGTCTAGTTCTTCGTCTCCATCGTCAAATTTCGGGCTAATCACCCCCGTTAACTGAAGTGTCTCGTAAATTCCGAGAATCCTTTTTTTTGTCTGCTGCCCCAATTTTCTAGCAGTGAGGATTTCGTCAAAAAGGGCGTGTATTTCGCGGTCGAGGTCGGTAAGTTTTTGATAGAGGGGTTGTCCTCTCTGAAAAATCTCCGTCGCCAGGGAACGCATCTGGTCGAGGAATTTCTTCAGTTCGTTGCGTTTTCTGCCAATCTGCTTGAGAAGCCACTGATGCTCCTCCTCTAAAGCTTGCAGACGAAAATGTAGGGAAGAGAGCGCCAAGGAGGGTGAGGTAGGCGAATCAGAGGAGTTCGGTGATTTCGGCTTTTTAGATCTGGTCATTACTTTGGGGTGAAAGCATATTGTCCATTCTACCAAGCTGGAAGGAGCCGCATTCCTAAAACTCACCCTTGGCTCATTTTATTGTTTCTCCCACTTCCCCATCTCCCCAATTCATAATTCATAATTCATAATTCCCCACTTCCCCCACCTCCCCACCTCCCCACTTCCCCACTTCCCACTTCCCACGGAAACCTTTTTAAGTGGCTAGAAGCTAGATATATCAATGGTCTTAATTAATCCTTATCAATCGAATTAAATTTTTGTACATAAAATTCTCGCTCAGATTAATTATTTTTTCCAGATTCTGCTAGATTTATTTATTAAGTTCAATCGAGATTCAATATTCCATAGCTAAATTTCTATAGCACAGGCTAGAAGAAAAGTTTAGCGAGGGATTCCTTTACCCATAATTCAGCACACATACTTGCTTTAGCAGCAGGCAGGAGATTCTATGTCAAATTTTTCGAGACGGAAATTTTTAACCACGGCGGCAGTTTCAACAGCAGGGGCTGTTGTCCTCAAAGCCTGCGGTAATCCCCCCGACAGTACGGGTGGAACCACCACCACCGCGCCCGCTTCCCCGGTTGCTTCTCCCGTAGCGCTGGCCCCGGAGAGGCTCCTGAAACCACCAAAATTAAATTAGGTTATATTCCTATTGTTGAGGCCGCACCTTTAATTATTGCCAAGGAAAAAGGCTTTTTCGCTAAACACGGGATGCCCGATGTGGAAGTCTCCAAACAAGCTAACTGGGGCGCAGCTAGAGATAACGTCGAAATTGGCGCAGATGCGGGCGGAATTGACGGAGGACAGTGGCAAATGCCCATGCCTTACCTAATTTCCGAGGGACTAATCACCAAAAATAACGTTAAAGTCCCCATGTATGTGTTAGCGCAGTTAAACACCCAGGGTAACGGAATTGCGATCGCAGGTAAACACGAGGGCAAAAATATCGGTTTAGACCTGAAACCCGCCAAAGATTACATCCTCGGCATGAAAACGACGGGAACTCCCTTCAAAGCTGCCTATACTTTCCCGAAAGCTAATCAAGACTTCTGGATTCGTTACTGGTTAGCCGCCGGTGGCATTAACCCCGATACGGATATTAACCTAATTGCCGTACCCGCAGCCCAAACCGTGGCCAACATGAAAACGGGAACCATGGATGCGTTTAGTACCGGCGATCCTTGGCCGGCGCGCATTGTGGCTGATCAGATCGGTTTTATGTCAGCTTTAACCGCAGAAATCTGGCCCTATCACCCAGAAGAATACCTCGCTATCCGCGCCGATTGGGTGGATAAAAACCCGAAAGCTACTAAGGCACTATTAAAAGGAGTTATGGAAGCGCAGCAATGGCTCGATCAAGAGGCAAATCGGGCAGAAGCGGCGGCAATTCTCGCTAAACCGGCTTATTTCAACCTCAAAGAAGAAGTTATCGCCGGTCCCCTCAAAGGAATGCAGAAAATGGGTGACGGTAAACCGGAAATCACCGACAAAAATAAAGGGGTTTTCTACTGGAAAGATCCCGCTGGTAGCGTTTCCTATCCCTATAAGAGTCATGATCTCTGGTTTTTAACTGAAAGTGTTCGTTGGGGTTTCTTGCCGAAAGAAACTTTAACCACTGCCTCAACATTAATCGACAAAGTTAACCGCGAGGATCTTTGGAAAGCAGCAGCCACAGAATTAGGAGTTCCCGCGGCCGATATTCCCACCAGTACCTCCCGTGGTGTCGAAAAATTCTTTGATGGCAAAACTTTTGACCCCGCCAATCCCCAAGCTTATCTCGATAGCTTGGAGATTAAAAAATAGCGAGCTTTTTTCGATAGGCTAGGGGCATAAAATATCTAGTCTATCAATCTCAAAAATGTTTTCTTCTCTTTCCAATCAAGTAACTTTATCTTCAACAAAGGAAAACGGCAAAATGGCAAGTAGCGTCAGCAGAAAAAGTAACGGTGGTTTCAACTTTAGTAAATTCTGGAAAAAGCATTCTGGGGATATCCTTCCTCCCATTGTGGGTATTTTATTTTTCCTGATTTTATGGCAGTTAATGTCTATGGTGGGATTGATTAAATTACCGCCGCCATCGGACATTATTACTAATGAGCGTACCCGTACTTATTTAATGTATCCTTTCTTTGACCGTGGAGGTATTGATAAGGGACTATTCTGGCAAACTCTCGAAAGTCTAAAACGGGTATTAATCGGTTATTCTTTTGCCGCAGTGGTGGGTATTGGAGTTGGAATTATGGTCGGTTTAAATCCTTTCTTAAATAAGGCACTCGATCCCCTTTTCCAATTCCTGAGAACAGTTCCGCCTCTCGCTTGGGTTCCCCTATCTTTGGCCGCTTTACAACAAAACCAACCCGCCGCTTTATTCGTTATTTTTATTACCGCAGTTTGGCCAATTTTGATTAATACCACCGTCGGTGTCCAACAAATTCCCCAAGACTATATCAACGTTAAACAAGTGTTGCAATTGTCCAACCAAAAATTCTTTTTCAAGATATTAATTCCTTCGGCACTTCCCTACATCTTCACTGGTTTGAGAATTGTGATCGGTTTAGCTTGGTTAGCGATTATTGCGGCGGAAATTGTTATGTCGGGTATCGTCGGTATCGGTTTCTTTATCTGGGATGCCTACCAAAATAACTACATCAGTGATATTATTCTCGCGCTGTTTTATATCGGTGGTGTGGGTTTATTACTCGATCGCTTTATGGCTTGGTTGCAAAATCAAATCGTTCGTCAATAGGGAATAAATGGGGAAACTTTCCCCATTTCTAAATAACTGAAACTTGAGGAAATTTAAGGAGAAAAAACTATGAGTTTGTTTGTCGCTGTCGATAACATCGATAAAGTATTCCCCCTCAGTGGTGGCGGTGAATATGTGGCCTTGAAAGGGATTGACTTACAGATCAAAAAAGGGGAATTTATCTCCCTCATCGGTCACTCTGGTTGCGGAAAATCTACCCTCTTAAACATGATCGCCGGTTTAGACTTGCCCACGGAAGGAGTGGTGACTTTGCAAGGTCAAAGCATTAAAAAACCAGGGCCAGATCGCATGGTAGTCTTCCAAAACTATTCCCTTTTGCCTTGGTTAACCGTCAAAGAAAATATCACTCTGGCCGTCGATCAAGTTCTCACCCAACTATCAGAAGATGAAAGAAAAGCCGAAGTCGAAAAATATATCGATCTGGTCAATCTTCGTCATGCAGTGGATAAACGTCCCAACGAATTATCGGGGGGGATGAAACAACGGGTAGCGATCGCTCGCGCCCTAGCCATCCGTCCGAAAGTCCTGCTTTTAGACGAACCCTTTGGCGCGTTAGATGCCCTAACTAGAGGTAATCTACAGGAACAGTTAATGCAACTATGCGAAGAATACGAAATGACCTCGGTAATGGTGACGCACGATGTGGATGAAGCGGTGTTATTATCCGATCGCATCGTCATGCTCACCAACGGTCCTGGCTCAAAAATTGGCGGTATTTTGGAAGTGGATATCCCCCGTCCCCGCAAACGCATGGAAGTGGTAGAACACCCCAGTTACTACAGTCTCCGGAGCGAAATTATCTATTTCCTCAACCAACAAAAACGGATCAAAAAACTGCGCGCCCGCAAAGTCGAAGTTATTGCCCGTCACGGTTTAGAAAAAGTCAATCTAGAAATCGGTTTTGTTCCCCTCACCGCTTGCGCGCCCCTAGCAGTGGCCAAAGAAAAGGGATTCTTCACTAAACATGGTCTAGATGAGGTGAATTTAGTCCGGGAAACCAGTTGGCGAGGCATTGTGGACGGGATCGCGGGGGGATTCCTCGACGGGGCGCAAATGCCCTCAGGAATGCCCACCTGGTTAACCGTCGGTGGTTATCAGGATCAACCTTTGCCGATTGTCAGCGCCCTGACTATGACTCGTAACGGTAACGGTGTCACCCTCGCTAAACGCTTCTATGACGAGGGAGTGATTGACGGTAACGCTTTAAAACAGATGCTATTGGAATCGCGGGAGCAGCGCCATATTTTTGGCATTGTTCACCCCTCCTCCATGCACAATTTGCTCCTGCGTTACTGGTTAGCGGCCTCTGGTATTGACCCAGATCAAGACGTTCACCTCGAAACTATTCCCCCGGCCCAAATGGTAGCTGACCTGAAAACCGGCAGTATTGACGGTTACTGTGTCGGTGAACCCTGGAATCTCAGGGCCTCTATGGAGGGTATCGGTTACACCGTCGCTACCGACTTAGAAATCTGGCAGGGCCACCCGGGTAAGGCCCTAGGAGTCCAGGAAGATTGGGCCAATAAATACCCTAATACCCATGTCGCTTTAGTCAAAGCACTGCTGGAAGGTTGTCGCTACTGTGCCGAGGAAGGGAATCAGGAAGAAATTCGTCAAATCCTCGCCAGTCGCCAGTACCTTAGTACCAATATTGATTATATCCAACTGGGTGATCCCAACTCCTACGCGTGCAGTATTGATCGACCGATGAAAGAATATGCACACCATCTGTTCTATGGAGAAGGGGTAAATCGTCCCAGTCGCACCGAACACCTCTGGATGATGACCCAAATGGCACGCTGGGGCCACATTCCTTTCCCCCGTAACTGGGTAGAAATTCTCGAACGCGTCTGTCGGGTGGGTGTCTTTAGTACCGCGGCCAGGGAATTGGGTCTAGGGGATATTAAATATCGTCGCACACCGATCCTTTTATTCGATGGTATCGAGTTTGATGCCGAGGATCCGATCGGTTATCTCAATAGTTTAGAGATCAAACAAAACGTCACCATGGCCGAAGTGGCTATTGATGCTCGTCCTAGTGCCAGTGAATCTCGCAAAATTGCCTAAAAATCGACTAAGGGGATAATTCCTAGCCAATTATCCCTAGCCATTGCTCCTATTAACTAATTTCCCCCAAAGACTAATCATGTACACCACCACCGAGACAATTAACCGAGCAACCCAGACCCCCACTAAAGAAGCTTTTGTCACTATTGAAGGAGTTTCTAAGGTTTATCCCACTCCCAGAGGCCCCTACACCGTCCTCAAGGATGTTAATCTCAGCATCAATGAAGGTGAATTTATCTGTGTGATCGGTCACTCCGGTTGCGGTAAATCGACCCTATTAAATATGGTGTCGGGTTTTTCTTCTCCCACCGATGGCATTGTTAAAGTTAACGGTAAGAAAATTACTAAACCAGGTCCCGATCGCATGGTAGTGTTTCAAAACTATGCTTTATTGCCTTGGTTAAGTGTTTTTGAAAATGTCTATCTTGCGGTAGATGCGGTGTCTCCCAATGCGACCGAAGCGCAAAAACGCTCGATCGTGCGGGAACATTTAGCTATGGTGGGTTTAACCGAAGCTATGGACAAAACCCCTCCCCAAATCTCCGGGGGGATGAAACAACGGGTTTCGGTCTCGCGTAGCGAGCGCGTTGCGACTGCTCGGGCCCTTTCTATCCGTCCGGAAGTGTTGATTCTTGATGAACCTTTCGGCGCTTTGGATGCGATTACCAAAGAGGAATTACAGGAAGAATTGCTGAAAATCTGGCAAGATAAACGCTGTACGGTGTTGATGATCACCCATGATATCGATGAGGCTCTTTTCCTCGCTGATAAGCTGGTAATGATGACCAATGGACCGGAAGCGAAAATCGGCGAAGTGATGAATATTCATTTCCCCCGTCCCCGCGATCGGGAGAGAATTATGGAGGATCCTGAATATTATCGTCTGCGTAACTATGCCCTCGACTTCCTTTATAATCGTTTCGCTCACGATGATGTCAGCTAGATGCGAGCATTTGTATTAGTTTGGGGTGCGGTTGACTTAAAAGCGATCGCACCTAGATTTTTTTTCTAGGGAAGCCTTCTTCAAGTAAAATCATTTTTAAGTAGATAGATGTTAAAAATTGTCAGATACCCCCCTTGTCAAGGGGGGATTAAGGGGGGATCAGCACCCCCCTTATTAAGGGGGGATCAGCTTACTTGTCAACTAAATAGAACAATTAGCAATCAAATACAATAATAATTTTTACTTTTTACTTAATCAATCATGCTCAAACAGATACGGAAACTAATTATCAATTTTGGTCAACAATGGCGCGATGAAAATTTCATGAAGTCGATTCATCTCATTGAAAACTTAGTTTCTAAGGTTTTATCCGTAGCCTTAATTGTTGTTATTATTGTTTCTCTTTATGATCTAGTAGTTATCCTAATACGAGATTTATTTACTACGGAACCCATCGGTTTTTTTGGCAAAACTTTAATTGAAATTTTCGGTTTATTTCTCAATATTTTAATTGCCTTAGAGTTATTAGAAAACATCACTGCTTACCTAAGAAAACACATCGTACAGGTTGAATTAGTCGTAGTTACTGCCCTGATTGCCATCTCTCGAAAAATTATTATTTTTGATCCCAACAAATACAGTAAAGATGATTTAATTGCCCTTACCGTGGGAACCTTAGCTTTAGCGGCAAGTTATTGGTTAATCAGAAAAGTTAATCGCGACAATCGTTCTTGAATTAAGGGAAAGGGGTAGATTTAGAAAACCTAACCCTTCCAAATATTTACTCGACTCTGGAAATATTACCCGCTTTAATCCAACCTTCGCGACCATCGGACAGACGCACGCGCTGCCATTGCCCATCGCTGCTGGTTCCCACCACACTGACTTTAGTATTATAATCCAGACCGCCGAGACGAGTCGATTCACTGGTAGGTTGAGAGCGCAGACTTAAACCACTTTGCCATGTCACCCGCGCTTGATAACCGGACGATGTGGTTTCTCTTTTTCTTGCTTCGGGACTGGGTTTCGGGGAAGCTTTTGGTGCCGGTGCAGCTGTGGGAGACTCTTTCACCTCAGCTTGGGGTTGTTCTTGGACGGGAGTAGTGGGGATGGATTGAGCAGCTTTTTCCTCCTTAGTTTCCTCTTTTTTCTCCTCGGTAAAGACAGGTTTAGGAGGATTAGAATTCATACCGGAGAGAAGCATATAGGCGACAGCAGTAGCTCCACCGACCAAAATCGCCACCCCCAGGACAAAACCGACCATAAATTGCAATAAACCAGATAAACGCTTCATATTGGTGCTAAATTAACTGTTAGGATTAACATTAAAACGATCATCGCGAGAGGCTAAACGAGCTTTACCGGACTTTGCCCAATCCTGTAGAAACTGGATCTGTTCTTGAGCAGTGCGAGCCAGGGGTATAATCTGACTAGCGGCCTCAAGCACATCATCGGTGCTAAAGTCGCGATTTTGACTAAAACCGATGTGCATCGCTTCCACGATGGTTTGTTCGATTTCTGCCCCCGAAAAATCGGGAGTTTCGTAGGCTAGTCGCTTTATATCATAACTTTTTAGATTATGGGGCCGGACTTTCCCCAGATGAACGCTAAAAATCTCCTCGCGGGACTTTTGGCTAGGTAGTCCGACAAAAAATATCTCATCGAAGCGTCCTTTTCGCAACATTTCCGGGGGCAAAGATTGGATGTTATTAGCTGTAGCGACGACAAAAACCGGCGATTGTTTCTCCGCTAACCAAGTGATAAAAGTCCCGAAAACCCGTCCGGTGGTTCCCCCGTCACCTTTCCCATCCACTCCGGCGAAAGCTTTATCGATTTCGTCTATCCACAGCACACAGGGAGCTAAAGCTTCGGCGAGATTAATCATCTGACGGGTGCGTGATTCCGATTCTCCCACCAATCCGCCAAATAAACGCCCCACGTCCAGACGTAATAGCGGTAAGTGCCAATGATGGGAAATAGCTTTCGCTGTCAGGGATTTACCCGTCCCCTGAATTCCCACCAATAGTAAACCCCGGGGATTGGGTAAACCGTAGGCGCGGGCGCGTTCACTAAAGGCACCACCGCGACGAATCAGCCAATCTTTGAGGTTATCTAGGCCGCCGATGTCAGAAATCTGCTCTGTGGCGGGATAAAAGTCTAATATCTGGGTTTGACGAATCGATTGGCGTTTTTCTGCCAAAATTAATTCCACGTCCTCTGGCTCAATTTTGCCGTGACTGGCTAAACATTTGGCTAAAACCCGACGAATTCTCTCTAGGGATAATCCTTGGGCAGAAAGCACTAATTCATCGAGGAGTGGTTCTTTGACGGGTTGTCCGGTGGCGGCGATTAATCGCTGGATTTCCTGTTTAATTTCTTCGCCACTGGGGAGGGGAAAATCGACGACGGTGATTACTTCGGTTAGATCCGAGGGGATAGACAGTTCGGGAGCGACGATAATTAGGTTTTTGGGCTGAGATTTCAGAGAACGGGCCAGATTTCGCAATTTTCTGGCGATGGAAATATCTTCTAAAAAGCGCTGGAAATCGCGTAAAATTATGATCGCGGCGATGTTAGTCGGCAGCTTTTCGACGAATTCAAGAGCTTGGAGGGGATTACGCCGAGCAAAGTTCTCGTTATTGGGATTATCTTGATAACCATCCACGAAATCCCAGACATAGACAGCACGGTTATTGCTCTGTTTGGCAATATCGGCGATCGCTTTTTCCAGACGTTCTTCTTCTAGGGTGGTAGTATAGATGAGAGGATAACGGGCCCGCAGCAGTAATTCAAATTCTTCACCAAAGCTCATAGCTATTCGTCTATAGTTTTTGCTATTTATATCGTCATCAGAAAATATAGCAGTTAGCCGTCTCTTGGATATTTTAGTACAAATGCTCGGACTTGTGTTCTAAATGTTCCACAAGTGCTTCGCCATCGTTCCGCTTATCTTCATGAGACCCCTGTTTAATCCTATTTTTTTACCCCTTAAGTATTTCTATCTATTTCTAAAGTTAGATGCTCCCGTGTTTTCTTAAATGTATGGTAGAAGCATCTTGCCTTGATCGGGATTAACCTTCTGTTAACTATAATTAACATCGTGTTAATTAGATTAAGCTTTAGCTAATTAAATTAAATTGGCCTAACGAGGGTGACAAAAGTTAGTCACTGGTTCGCCGCTTCTTTGCTGTTAATCAATTTCAGCCTTTCTCACAACCATCCCATAGGGGGGTTAAATTCATGTTTAAACTAGCCTCAGACTTCTTATCTTTAGATTTTCTCCGCCAACAAAATCAGAAAAATAAGCCAGAAAGTCAATTTAAATCTTTGCCAATTTCCCAAGTTACGAAAGAGGGTAAAGTTTTAGCGATAATTCTCCGACGAGAGTTTAACCAAGAGGGGATTCATTTCCTAACTCCCGATGATTTTTCCCAACAGTTGGCCTATATGAGACACCCGACGGGAAAAAGTATTATGCCCCACGTTCATAACAAAGTACAACGGGAAGTATTTTTTACCCAGGAAGTCTTAATTATCAAAAGAGGAAAACTGCGGGTAGATTTCTATGATGACGACCAACAATATCTAGAAAGTCATATATTGAGAGATGGAGATGTGGTTTTATTGATACAAGGTGGCCATGGTTTCCAAGTCTTAGAAGAAGTAGAAATGATTGAAGTAAAACAGGGTCCCTACGTTGGTAATCAGGATAAAACTCGCTTTACAGGAATTGAGGAAACTGTGGTTAAAATGGCGGGAGCAGAGATAGCATGAGTAGCTTTATTCCCGTCAATGAGCCGCTACTTGCGGGCAAGGAAAAACAGTATCTTAACGAATGTATTGATAGCGGTTGGATTTCTTCGGAAGGTCCCTTCGTTCAGAAGTTTGAAGAAAATTTTGCCCTCGCTGTTGGGCGAAAGTATGCCGTTTCCCTGTGCAATGGTTCTATGGCCTTAGAAGCGGCCATCGTCGCTTTAGGAATTGGTTCGGGGGATGAAGTGATTCTCCCCACTTTTACCATCATTTCCTGCGGGGCTGCCATTGTCAAAGCCGGGGCGATTCCCGTGGTGGTGGACTGCGAAGCGCAGACTTGGAACATGGATATCGCTCAGATAGAGGCAAAAATCACGCCCCGCACTAAAGCGATAATGGTGGTGCATATCTACGGATTACCAGTGGCAATGACTCCAGTTTTAGAATTAGCTCAAAAATATGGTTTAAAAATTATTGAAGATGCGGCTGAAATGCACGGTCAAACCTATCAAGGTAAACCCTGTGGTACTTTCGGTGATATCAGCATCTTTAGTTTCTATTCCAACAAACATATTACCACCGGGGAAGGAGGCATGATTGTCACCAACCAAGAGGATATTTTTGAGCGTTGTCGTTCCCTGAGAAATTTATATTTTCAGCCCCAACGACGTTTTATTCACGAAGAACTGGGCTGGAATCTGAGGATGACTAATCTGCAAGCGGCAGTGGGTTTAGCACAATTAGAACAGCTAGAAACTTTTGTCGAGCGCAAGAGAAAAATGGGCAGACGCTACAGGGAATTATTGCAAAATATCCCCTGTCTAGAATTGCCCCTACCTCAAACCGATTATGCCGAAAATATTTATTGGGTTTATGGTGTTGTTCTCAAAGATGAGGTTAACTTTGATGCTATGGAAGCGATGAAACGCCTCAAAAAACATCAGATTGGTACGCGTCCTTTTTTCTGGTGTATGCACGAACAACCGGTATTTCACAAAATGGGATTATTGCAAAATATTTCCTGTCCCGTGGCTGAAAGACTGGCGCGCAGGGGTTTTTATCTGCCTAGCGGTTTAGCTCTCACGGACGAGCAAATTGAGCGAGTAGCCCAAGCAGTTCAGCAAGTTTTTGCTGAGGCTGAGTAGGGATGAAAAATTGATGAAAATTTTTTGAATAAAAACCGACTTTTATGATAATTGGCACGGAATTTTTATCTTGGGTAGTAATTGCCTCTGGTTGCTTTTATTCCCTATATCTATGTATTTCAGTTCCCAAGGATGTTTTTTTTAATGGCGATGGAGCGCTGAAAGCTTTACTAGCTCGTCAGCTAAGTAATGGTCAATGGCGATTTGACTTAGTTGAGCGCGCAGAAGCTTGGGTTACTCGTCTTTGGCAAGAGGGTTTATACAGTTATCGCCCCCCTTTTGTCTACTACTTAAATCAACGTTATTATATCTCTTTTCCTTTTCCCTTCTCTTGGCTAACTTCCCTTTTTTATAAACTTTGGGGTTATCGGGGGTTTTACTTGATTCCCCTCCTATCAACTTGGGTATTGTGGCTCAGTTTTTCGAGAGCAATTCCCGCTTTTTCCCTAGACAGTTGGGGGGGTCTTTTGGGATTGGTTATTTTGATTTTTGCTTCTCCCTTAACTCTATACAGTGCCATATATTGTGAACATACCCTCGCTGTTACTTTAGGATTTTTGGGAATTGTTATCGCTTTTTTTCTACCCGATACAGCTAATAGTGGCTGGCTGCCCAATTTATTAGGCGGATTTCTAGTGGGTTTATCGGTATGGTTCCGCTCGGAATGTCTGGCCCTAGTGGCAACTTTAACTTTATTAGTTTTCTTGGGGTTAACTCCAGAACAAACCTCAATTTTTGCTTGGTATTCAACCGAGCAAAATCTTAATTTTTCTGAATTTCTGCTAACTAATCGAATAGCTTTTAGTTTTGTGCTAGGCATGATTGTTAGTGTGTTTTTACTGTGGTTGTGCAATAAGTTAATTTATAATCGTTTTCTAGGAGTTCACGCTCTGTTAGTCCTTGAGGAGTTTTCTTGGAAAAAACGTATTCAAGAAGCCCTGACCAGTTTTTATCAGTTGAATAGCTCTTTTTTTGTCCATTTTCCTATCTGTATAATTCCCTTAGCTTACCTGCTCACTTGGAGCGGTCAACAATTGAATTTTGCTAGGGATATTCCCGTAACTTTAATTAGTGTAACGGCGATTATCATCTTAGCTGTTCTCGTCAATCTTCGCCGGCAAGGAATGGTCAAAACCAAGGCGTTAGTCAAGAACAATATCATTTACTTCCTGATACTTTTAGCTAGTTGTTATCTATTTGACATCGGCAATATATCTCTAGATAAACAAATGCTTTTTGTCTATGCTCTCTATTTTATCTACACAGTAGGGGTGTCTTGTTTAGTCGATATTGCCCCGGGAGAAGTCATGGTGGGAGGGAAACAATGGGGACCGAGATATTTATTGCCTCTTATCCCCTTTGTTACCTTATTAACGGTGGAACAAGTAAAAATTGTCGGGGCGAACCAAGAAGTTTTTGTAGCCAAGGGAAGTTGGGTTTTACTGTTAATCTTAATGGCAATAGGTGTCTACAAAAACATTTATCAAGGGGGAGAATTTTTCTATAAAACCCATCAGGGGATAGCACCAGCCATCAAAAGTATAGAAGAGGATACTAATTCTATTGTTGCCTTTTCTCATCAATATGCGGCACAAGTTTTGGGTTTTGGTTTGGAGAAACAAAAAACTTTCTTCCGTGTGGAAGATAGTCAAGCCATGGTTAAACTATGCCAAGAATTAGTTAGTCAAGGATTGTCTAGTTTTCCCTACGTTTGCTATCCCTATCGCCCTTGTCAACTCTTAGAATCCCCACCGGAAGAACTGGAATTTAGCCAAGATGGACAAAAGTTTCAAATTGGCATAAATCGCTCTGGAATCATTGGTAAGTATCCTTTCTATGAAATAGTTATATCTGCTTCTGAGACAGGTTTACTAGCCCAAAAATCCGAGGATAAGCCAACAATTACTCCAGCAGCTAATGATTTAGTCTGTACGATTTTACCCACCTATAACGAGCGAGATAATATTAGTCAATTAATTGAACGTTTACTAGCTAGTGTTCCTAGTCCTTATTTAGTGCTAGTGGTGGATGATAATTCTCCCGATGAAACTTGGCAGATAGTAGAAGATTTAGCCCAACAATATCCCACTCCTCCCCAAGATTCGCAATTCCAATCGGGGGTAATTTTGTGTCGCAGAATCAACGAGAAAGGGTTAACTTCGGCTCTACAAAAAGGTATTGACGACGCGATTAATCTGTATGGGGCTAAAATTATTACTTGGATGGATTGTGATTTGTCTATGCCTCCAGAAGATGTGCCGCAATTAATCACAGCAATTCGAGCTAAAAAAGCTGATATGGCCGTAGGTTCTCGTTGGATTCCGGGGGGTGATGATGTTGCCCACGGACTCATGGCCCGGATGTTAAGCTGGATTATTAATCGCATGGCCATCGTGATGCTAGGCAATCAAGTTCACGACTATACCAGTGGTTTTATTGCCGTTCGTTCTCAGGTTTTAGAAAAAATTACCTTAAAGGGAGATTATGGAGAATACTGCATTGATTTATTAACCCGTGCCAATCGTTTAGGTTATAAGTTGGTGGAAGTTCCTTATCTTTGCGTTCCCCGCATTTATGGTGAGAGTAAAACTGGAATTAATCTCTGGGATTATTTGTTAAAAGGACGGAAATATGTGGCAACTATTTGGCAATTGTGGCAGGAAAGATAAGACAATTATCTCTTTTTTGAACTAGAATTAGTTATTCTCTAGTTGTCCTCTGGTTCTTCAACTCTGGGAGCTAAACTTATGAAGAAAATGTTTACTTTTTGGCCTTGGTTAGCTACCGTTGGTGTGGCTTGGTCTTTGGGGTTTTTTTATAACGTACACTACGGTGGTGAATTAAAGTGGCTTCTACAAATGTACGAACAAAAAGTATCTTTTGCCAAGCAGATAGATGCACCGAGACGAATAATTTTTGCGGGGGGGTCGGGGGTAAATTATAGTATTAACTCTCAATTCATAGAACAGGAACTAAAAATCTCAGTTTTTAACTTTGGTTTACAGGGAGATTTGGGATTAAATGTCATTTGCCCAATTATTTTAGAGCAGGTACGTCCGGGGGATATAGTTGTTCTCAGTCCTGAATATTTAATGTTACTGGATGATGATGGTATTGGTTATGGTGATGGTTTATTTGGTTCGGTTCCCTTTAGTGTTGCCATTGGAAAACCTGGTTTAGGAAATATACCCTTAGAACAATTAGTTTCCGAGACTTGGTTAATGGGAGTTCCTAGTTTACGCGCTATACTAAAAACTGCTGTTGATGTTATACAAACAGGAAAAGCTAGGGGTTATTTATCAGATCCAATCACAGAAAAAGGAGATCCTACCGTAGTCAAACATCGTACAGGTAAATGGTGGGCTAGAACATTTGATTTGCCTGTTTCTCAACACTCCCTCAAACGCATCGCTCAATTTCAAGAGGAGTTAAAAGCTAAAGGTGCTGATTTAGTAGTTTCTCTCTCTTGGGTTTATGCTAAGACTGATGAAACCACTGTCAAAAATGTTAAAAAAACTATTGAAGAATTGTCTAATATAGTACCTTTAATCTACAATCCAAAAACTCTTAATCTGCAAACAGATTCTAGTTTATTTGCCGATACCCATGAGCATTTATTACCAGAAGCAAGAATAAGACGCTCTCGGGAACTGGTGCAACAACTACGTCCTATAATTCAGGAAAAAACTCCTCAAAATCATCGAATTATTTCTATTCTCAATCGATAATTTAAAATTTGATCGACTTTTTGTACTAGCAGTAATTTGGGATGGAGACAGCAGGGAATTGATTTAACCGGCAAAATTACCGTAAATTTCCCTGAATTTATTCAATTTTAATTTTTGGAATTGTTTTTCCTTTAATAAAGGTTCTTTTCCTCTCGGATGTTCCTGACTCTTTTTCTTGATATTTTTAACTCCTTCTTCTCCTAATTGATTAGATATTTTGAGAATTTTAAAACTATATTGATAATCTAATCCGACAGCTACTGTCGCCTTTTTGATTGTCCATCCTCAAGATATTTTACCTAACCAGTGCCATCTTCTTGTTGCCACCGAATCTTGACTTGCTCTCTATCTATCTTTCGGTTACTCTGAACTTGGATGTGCGGATAAGTACGCTTTCTTGGGCATTTTATCTCCTCGTCCTTACTCGTCTTACTATAGGATTTGCTATTGCCCCTCCCTAAAATTTGTGCTACTATGAAAGGTAATAAGGTAATATCGAGGATTTAATTTCTTTGTCTCCTAGGGCTAGTCATTGGGAAAACCTTGATAATTACGACAAAAGGTTATGAAGATAAGCTGAAAGATTCTCCGTTTATAATTATTAGGTATGAATAATGTTATTGACCATGATCGTTTATTTAAGGAATTAATTACGACTTTTTTTGTTGAATTTATTCAGTTGTTTTTTCCTGAGATTATTAATTATTTAGAGCCTAATCAGATCACATTTTTAGACAAAGAAGTCTTTACCGATGTCACGGAAGGAGAAAAGTATGAAAGTGATTTAGTCGCCCAAGTTCAATTTCGAGGACAATCATCATTTTTCTTAATTCATCTAGAAGCACAGTCTAGCTCTCAACCCGAATTTAATCGGCGAATGTTTACTTATTTCGCTCGTCTGCATCAAAAATTTGCCTTACCAGTTTATCCTGACAGGGGGACAAGCGAGCTAGAAAACTTGCCAACAAAGAGCAAGCTTACTAGGAATTATTATTAATAAGCGAGATATGGTGCGGCGAACTTTTTCGAGCTAAAACCATGAAAAGCTTATGATATATGGATTTCAGCCTTCTTGTCCCCCTGTCAGCAGTTTATCCGATTGTCATATTCTCCTATGATCGTCCGCAAAAGGAAGCAATTCGTCAATACAAAATTGAGTTTCCTGACTTAAAAGTGTTAGAATTTAACTATCAAGTTGTCCAGTTAAATCGCTTGAATTGGCGAGATTTTCTCAATCAAGCTAATCCCGTCGCAGCCGCTTTGATGGCGAAGATGAAAATTGCCGATCAGGATAGAGCAAAAGTTAAGGCACAATGTCTAAGATTATTGGTAACATTAAGATTAGATGCTGCTAGAATGCAATTAATTTCAGGCTTTGTCGATACCTATCTCAATCTCAACTCGTCCGAGGAGATAGAATTTCAACAGGAGATTAGCACATTTATTCAACCCGAACAGGAGGGAGTTATGCAGATTACCACCAGTTGGATGCGCCGCGGTTTAGAACAGGGTTTAGAACAGGGTTTAGAACAGGGTTTAGAACAGGGTTTAGAACAGGGTTTAGAACAGGGTTTAGCAAGAGAAAGAAATCTAATTATTCGTCTGATTAAACGTAAGTTAGGAGCTATTGATGTGGCTCTAGAGAGTCGGATTATGACCTTGAATATTGATGATCTAGAACGAGTGGGGGAAGCTTTATTGGATTGTTCGACAGAGGAGGATTTAACTAATTGGTTAAATGCTTTAGATGCTTAGTATTTTTCTCTTAAAATTCACAGAAGGCTATGTATGGTTATGGGTATAACTTTTGAAAATGCTATCCAACAAACTCAAGATTTACTAAGTCAAATTGAGTTTTTAGATGCCAATGTTATCACTGAAAAACTTACTGATCTAGTCTCAACAGAAAATGGAGCTAGAGGATTTTTTGTTACTTATTTAACCAGCGATTTATCCTATACGGAATATCCTAGTTTGGAAGTAATCACCGCTTTAAAAACTTCCCCGATATTGGTGAATGAATTATTAGTTAAAAATTTGGCTATGTCCACGGCAATGGTCATCTATCATCGCAGTCAAGGAGATGAAGAAAATGCTCGAGGTTCTGAGAAAGTCCAAGAAAAAACTGGCCAACTAATTAAGCAGTTATTATCGCAGGTCTTAGGGGAAAAATTACAACAATTAGCCACCAGTTTAAACAGCGGACAAGGAGAATATCAAGCCTTTCTAGAACGCTGGGGATATGACGATTGCCAACGGCAAGCGATCGCAGAAATCATTCAACCTTTTCTTCAGTAACTAGCTGATTTTTTCCCAAAGATTTCGCCCAAAATAGGGAGCGATCGGTTCGAGCAATGAACTCTTTTACCTCTTGTTTGCTGCTAAAATGGCTTATTGAAGTAAATCGGCTCTCTTACTCTTGGTGTGATAAGTTTAACTTATATAAGACCGATCAATCCTTGTGTCCTTTGTGTTCTTGTGGTTCGTTCCATTCGCTCGCCAGTAGTAATGTATCTGAGAATAGATTTTACCCACCAAACCCAAGAGAGCCGCAAATCCCCTGCAAAGGCATTAGGGGGTTTTGCCATAGCCGCCACAAAACCAAGGCATTTAACCACTGTACCAGTATTTCCTAGTCAACTTCCGGGAGGTAAAACCCCAAGCCGATGATGGGATTTGAACCCACGACCAATTGATTACGAATCAACTACTCTACCACTGAGCTACATCGGCACATTGCCGACTTCCCATTATATCACGGACAATAGATACAAAGCTAGAAAGATTTTTTTATGAGCAAATCCCCTCGACTCGATCCCCAAAAATACGCCCGCTTGAAAGAGGAAGCGGCTAATCCCTACCGAGGGCTGCGGCAGTTTATCTATCTTGGTCTAGGGGCCTCTGGTTTTATCGGTGCGGTGGTGTTTCTGGCCCAATTAGCGGCAGCTAGGGACGTAGCCACCGCTTTACCCAATTTTGCCCTACAAATCGGTGTGGTGGCCTTGATGATTTGGTTATTTCGTCGGGAGAAAAAAGCTGGCGGTTGAGGGAGTAGCCACCGATGGCCAAAACAGTCTCTTGCCCCAGAGAATAAAAGTTAACATTAACTCCAGTCTTTTCGTGTTATGATCGAAGGGAGAGTCAAGATTAGTGTTCAAGTTCGTTTTCAGTATTAACTCGGTAAGTCTTTTACTTTAGTATTGTTCGGCTTCTCCCTGAATTTTGTGTCTCCACACCGTTTCGAGTATTGTTCGAGGATTCAAGTATTATGTCTATTTTTGTTGGTAATCTCTCTTACGAGATTTCCCAAGAAGATCTGAACGACGTCTTTGCAGAGTACGGCAAAGTTAAAAGGGTTCATATTCCCGTGGACAAAGAGACAGGCCGCAAACGCGGTTTCGCCTTCGTGGAAATGGAAAGTAAAGTCCAGGAAACCGCCGCAATTGAGGCACTAGATGGTGCTGACTGGATGGGGCGATCAATTAAAGTTAACGAAGCCCGCGATCGTGAAGAGCGCGCGCCCTTCAATGGTGGTGGTGGTGACAGAAAAAAACGCTATTAAGCTTTTTTTGTGAATAATTGTGGGAGGGTGGACAGGGTTCACCCTTTTTTTGTCGGCAATTACGATCGCCGTTCCCCTCAAAACCAATAGAAATCTAAATGTCTGAGTCTCTCTAAAAGCTAACAAGTAAACTATAAAGGATATCGTCATCAGATCTGATCGGCGATCAACTCCCGAATATATGGACAACAAAAACCCATGGAGACAACCTCTACCCTAGCTGATGGGCGTGAAGCACTTCAATGCCCCACTTTAGTCGAAGACGATCGCACGGGCATGAGTCCCGAAACCCTAAAACGGGCTTTTCTGGACAATCTATTTTATTTGCAAGGGGTTAACCGCACCAATGCCAGTCCCTACAATTACTATGTCGCCCTGGCCTACACCGTTCGCGATCGCCTGCTGCGTCGTTTTCTGAAATCCACCGACACCTACAAACAAGAAAAAGTTAAACTCGTCTGCTATTTCTCCGCCGAATTTCTCATGGGGCGGTATTTAGGTAATAATCTCGCTAATTTGGGTATTTACGACCTAATCAAAGAGACGATCGAGGAATTAGGTCTTGATTTTGAGGAAATTATCGAACAGGAACCAGATCCCGGCCTCGGCAACGGCGGTTTAGGGCGTTTAGCGGCTTGTTTCCTCGATTCCCTCGCTTCCCTAGAAATTCCCGCCATTGGTTACGGTATCCGCTACGAATTTGGCATTTTCCATCAAATGATCCAAGACGGTTGGCAGGTGGAAATCCCCGATAACTGGCTACGCTTCGGCAATCCTTGGGAATTACCCCGTCCCGATGAAAGTGTGGAAGTAAAACTGGGGGGCCGGACGGAAATCTATCACGATGATAAGGGACAGGAACGGGTACAATGGCTGCCGGAACGTCGGGTTTTAGCCATTCCCCACGATACCCCCGTCCCGGGTTACAAAACCAACACGGTTAATGCTTTGCGTCTCTGGAAAGCAGAAGCGAGTGAATCGTTTAATTTTGAGGCTTTTAACGCCGGGTTATACGATCAATCCGTGGCTGAAAAAATGGACGCGGAAACCATTTCTAAAGTCCTTTATCCCAACGATAACACCCCCGCCGGTCGCGAATTACGTCTCGCCCAACAATACTTTTTTGTGGCCGCTTCCCTGCAAGATTTAATTCGCATTCACCTAAAAAGCCACAAAAATCTGCAAAATTTCCACGAAACCGCCGCTATTCAACTGAACGATACTCACCCAGCCATTGCGATCGCTGAGTTAATGCGTTTGTTAGTGGATGAAAACGGCTTAGAATGGTCAAAAGCTTGGACAATTACCCAAAAAACCTTCGCTTATACCAATCATACCCTATTGCCGGAAGCCCTAGAACGTTGGTCGGCGGAGCTGCTGGGGAAATTGCTACCCCGACATCTAGAAATTATCTATCTGATCAATCACTTTTTCCTCGACGATGTGCGGACTTGGTTTCCCGATAACGAGGAATTATTGGGCAAATTGTCGATAGTTGAAGAAGCTGGTTGGGGTAATAAACAAATTCGCATGGCTAATTTAGCCTGTGTGGGTAGTCACTCAATTAACGGAGTCGCTGCCTTACACACGGAGTTACTGCAAAAAGACACCTTGAAAGAGTTTGCCATGCTCTGGCCGGAAAAATTCTACAATAAAACCAATGGTGTCACCCCGCGCCGGTGGATTTTATTGAGCAATCCCCAATTATCGGCACTATTTACCGAAAAAATCGGCGATAATTGGTTAAAAGACCTGAAGGAATTGCGAAAACTGGAACAATACCTTGATGATCCCGAATTCCGTCAGCGTTGGTATGAAATTAAACAGGCGAATAAGGCCGATTTAGCGGCTTATATGCTGAAAACCCGCAATATCGAGGTGGATGTTAATTCGATTTTCGATGTGCAGGTAAAACGGATTCACGAATACAAACGCCAACATCTGGCAGTTCTGCACATTATCGCCCTTTATAATCGCATTAAACAGAACCCTCAGATCGATATCGTGCCGCGCACTTTTATCTTTGGTGGCAAGGCAGCCCCCGGCTACTTTATGGCGAAGTTAATTATTAAGTTAACTAATGCTGTGGCTGAAATTGTGAATAAGGATCCTGATGTCAGAGGTCGTTTAAAAGTGGTTTTCCTGCCTAACTTTAACGTTTCTTTGGGTCAGCGCATCTATCCGGCGGCGGATCTTTCCGAACAGATTTCTACGGCGGGTAAGGAAGCTTCCGGAACTGGTAATATGAAGTTTGCCATGAATGGCTCCCTCACCATCGGGACTCTGGACGGCGCTAATATCGAAATTCGCGAGGAAGCAGGGGCAGAAAATTTCTTCCTTTTTGGCTTGACAGCAGAAGAAGTTTATGCTAAGAAGGCCCACGGTTATGAACCGATGAGCTATTACAAAAATAATCGCGAATTGAAGGGAGTGATCGATCGAATTAAGAGTGGTTATTTTAGCCATGGTGACACGGAATTATTCAGACCGATCGTCGATTCTCTCCTCTACGATGACCAGTATATGCTTTTAGCTGATTATCAATCCTACGCTGATTGTCAAGAACAGGTAAGTCAAGCTTATCGCGATCGAGACAAGTGGACGCGGATGTCGATTCTCAACTCGGTTCGTATGGCCAAATTCTCTAGCGATCGCACAATCTGGGAATATTGTCAAGAGATTTGGAAAGTTAATCCGGTCAAGATTAGTTTAGAGGATTAAAAAACTCGGTCAAGTTCGGGTTTAGTCTTTGACTAGCCCGAATTTTGGAACTGTAGTCCCCAAAATGCTTGGTGAAAACGATGAAATTTATTATTTATTCTTTGCTATCCAAGAACTGGCTCAACAATTTTGAGTTTTAGGGTGAATGATTCGGGGAGCTTTTTGATTATGAGGAAAAATATAAATGTCAGTGATAATTGAACAAAACCTAGGGGAAATTTTAGCTCAAATTAATCACAAATTAGAGAATTTACAAAAAGATGTTACAGGCATTAAAATTGAGTTAACAGAAGCTAAGGGGGAAAGACAGGTATTAAAGGTGGAAATCGATAACCTGAAGCAAGATGTTAAGGCGATTAAAAGTTCACAACAGGCTCAAATTTGGACATTAATTGGTATTTTAATTACGGCGGTAGGAGGGTTTTTAGTGGCAGTGGGTAGGTTTGTTATTTCGGGTAATCCTTAATTGCAATACCGTCTAAACTATGATTGAGAATGATTGAATTATCGACTATGATTAGATTGTCTAAAGACAATCATGAGTATTGATTGTCTGATATTATATCATGGGGTCGCTCTCTAAAAAAGAATCACAGTTGATGACATAAATCATAGTTAAGACGATGATTGCTTTCTGAAAACACAAATAACTTTGACGGAGGAATCAATGCTAGAAATCAACAAAAGCTATGTATTAGACAACAATCAAAAAATGATTGCCGTTCAGATTCCCATTGCTGAATTTGAAAAAATCGAAGAAATTCTTGAAGATTATGGACTCGCAAAATTGATTGAAGAAGTTGAAAATGATCCAACTCTTTGTAAGGAAGAAGCCTTAAAATACCTAGCATCAATCAACAATAACAATGTGGAAAGTTGAATATACAAAAAGATTTTTAAAAGAATTAGCTTCTTTACCTCAAGATATACAATCTAGTATTAGATTAATTGTTTTTGAGGAATTAGAAGCTGATAATCCTTATGAATTAGGATATTTAAAGAAAATGAAAGGCTACAAAGATAAGTATAAAATTAGAATAGGAGATTATAGGGTTGGCTTAACCCTTGACAAAAAAAATCAAAAGATTATCTGTCAAAGAGTTGCCCATCGTCGAGAAATTTACAAAACTTTTCCTTAAGCAGTTCAGTATTTTTTCTCATTGATTCAAATGCAACGGTTATGGATAAAACCAGATTACAAGCTTATGTTAATTTAATTGAACAGTTGCTCACTTGTACTGATGATGAGGAACTCAATAATATTCTGCAAGCAAATCAGGAATTGATTGATCCCGAATTTTTGCAGGTGATGGAAAACTATGCAACAGGGTTATTGGTTACGGGATATAAGGTATAGAATCTTGTTATGTAGAAGTCTAAAGCATGATCTATATGATTATTTAATTGACTGTCATTCTAGCCTGACATATAATCATGGAAAGCTCAATCAGGAAAATGAAAATGAGACAGGTATTTACAGCGAGAATTTTTCAAGAAGATAATTGGTTTGTTGCTCAATGTTTAGAGGTTGATGTTGCTAGTCAAGGGGAAACGGAAACCAAGGCGTTAAACAATCTGCAAGAGGCTTTAGAATTACATTTTGAACCGCCTTGTGCGACAGTTATTCCCCAATTACAGAAGATAGAGGTAGAAATCAATGCCGCTTAAGCCTTTATCTTATCGTGAAATTAAACGCAAGTTGGAAGCGGCAGGGTTTGAAGTTGTTAGTCAAAAGGGGAGTCATGTTAAGTTTGCCAAAGATACTCCCGAAGGAAAAAGGACAACGATTGTTCCTTGTTATAAGGAGGTAACAATCGGTACAATTCCCAGTATTTTAAGACAAGCGGGATTAAGAGTTGATGAATTTGAGCGTTTATAGTTAATGTCCTCTATAGCATTCTGTGTCATAATCGCCCTATATCAAGGGGACTCATCCTATCATAGAGTCATCCGCCAAAAAACATCATAGTCCCTCACATAATCACATCAATCACAGTACAGACAATGAACGAACAACGCGCCCAAGCTTATGTTAATTTAATTGAACAGTTGCTCGCTTGTACTGATGATGAGGAACCCAATAATATTCTACAAGCTAATCAGGAATTGATTGATCCCGAATTTTTGCAGGTGATGGAAAACTATGCAACATGGTTAGAAGAACAAGGAAATAATAATCCTGTTGCTTTATTACGGAATATGGCGCAACAGTTGAGGGAATATCTCAACCCTCAAGCGGGAACTATAGAGGAATATCAGGGGTTTTTATTAGAAGTATTACAAGCAGAAGCAGAGATTAATGATGGCCGTGCTATAATAACTGACAACGATTATTATTATAAAAATATGCAGTATAAAGTCAGTCTTAAGCAAACAGAAGAAGGATATGCTGTTTGGTGTCCCGGTTTACCCGGCTGTGCTTCTCAAGGTACGACAAAAGAAGAAGCTCTCAATAATATTCAAGATGCTATTGTGTCTTATTTAGAAGTTGCTGAGGAATTGAATCAAGGTGTAGAATCTTGTTATGTGGAAGTTGAATTAAATCATGCCTAGTCTTCCCGGAATTAATCATCAACGAGCCATTAAAGCCTTTGAAAAAGCAGGATTTAGGATTGTTCGACAGGGTAAACATATTACAATGACTGATGGAGAGCATATCTTAACAATTCCCAGAGCTAATCCAATTAATGCTTATACAATGGGAACAATTATTAAAGGTGCCGGAATGTCTATTGAAGAATTTAAAAAACTTTTGTAAAAGCATCGGATTAAGGTTATGGACGAAAAACGCACCCAAGCTTATCTAAATATCATCGAGTCGGCCTCTAAAAAAAATCACAGTCTATCACACAATCACATCAGTCACAGTACAGACAATGGATGAACAACGCAGCCAAGCTTATATTAATTTAATTGAACAGTTGCTCACTTGTGCTAATGATTAAGATATACAATAATATTGACAAGCATCATTATTAGGAGAATCATCAGATGTCAGTTACTATTGAACAAGACCTTAAAGAATATCTCACTAAGTTTGACCAAAGATTTGACAGACTGGAACAAAAGTTAGAAATAATGAATAATCGCCTCACTAATTTAGAAGTTGGACAAGCTAGATTGGAGGAAAAAATCGATAGTTTGGAAAAAGATATTGAAAGTGTAAAAGAAGATACCAAAGAATTGAAAGGCTCTCAAAAGGCACAGATTTGGACGTTAATCGGAATTTTGGGAACGGCTTTACTAGGAACAGTCATCCGCTACATTATTATTCCTTTTCCTCCTCAATCATAAATATAATTATAACAATCACAATCAAAACAATGGATGAACAACGCGCCCAAGCTTATATTAATTTAATTGAAAAGTTGCTCACTTGTGCCGATGGTGAGGAACCCAATATTCTGCAAGCAAATCAGGAATTGATTGATCCCGAATTTTTGCAGGTGATGGAAAACTATGCAACAGGGTTAGAACAACAAGGAAATAATAATAATGCGGCTTGGTTACGGAATATGGCGCAACAGTTGGGGCAATATCTCAACCCTCAAGCGGCAAGTATAGAGGAATATCAGGAGTTTTTAACTGTTGGGGACATTGACAACAGGCTAAGGTGTTGTTAGTATATCCAACATGAAGGCTACCGCGCTCATTCGTCGTCGCGTCATCTTGGCCCCAGACGCATTCGCAGAAGTCACTGTCTGGCGTGTTCCCCAACCAGTTCTGCCATCGGAGCATCCTTACAAATATCGTCTCGCTTACATAGTCAACGGCAAATGTGTGTTGCGATATGATAACGAACGCGGTAAAGGCGATCACCGTCATTTCGATGGTGTGGAGTCTCTTTACGCTTTCTCTTCGCCAGACCAATTGATGGCCGACTTCAACTCTGACATTTTGAGGTGGAATTATGAACACGGTCGTTCTTGAAGTTCGCTCCTTGACTGACACCCTTGCCGATGCCGTTCAAGCGATGAAAACTGGTCGAGCAGAAAAAGAAGTTCGTATCAGTTTTGCTACCCCCGAACTTCTCTGGAAAGTTCTGACTGCCAAGCGGTGGGAACTCCTCAAAGCTATGTGCGGTGCTGGCCCCATTTCTATCCGTGAGGCGGCGAGGCGAGTACATCGGGATGTTAAAGCAGTACATGGAGATATTACGGCACTTTTAAATGTCGGTATTCTGAGCCGTGTAGCAGATGGGAGCGTAGAGTTCCCGTTTGAAGCGATCAAGGTTGAATTCATGTTGCAAGCCGTTTGATCGCCGGATTAGTAGCGATCGCGAATAAAGAGGACACATGAACCAAAAGTATTATTCAGGTAGAACCTGAAGGGAACGTCTGGTTAGTGATAGGGAAGGTCAATATAGCATTCGGGTTAACGATCAATGGCGAATTTGCTTTGTCTGGCAAGACGGTGATGCTCTAGACGTAGAAATCGTTGATTATCATTGAGGTAAAATAATGAATGAAGATAAACTAATGCCAATTCATCCCGGTGAGGTTCTTTTAGAGGAATTTATAAAGCCAATGAACCTTAGTCAGAATCAAATAGCTCTGGCTCTTGGAGTTCCCGAACAATGTATTAACGAAATCGTTCATGGAAAGCGGCCTATCACAGCGGATATAGATCTTCGGTTAGCTCGTTATTTTGATATGTCACCGCGATTTTGGCTAGGATTACAAATGGATTACGATCTGGACGTTGTTGAAGATGAAATAGGAGATCAATTGGATAAAGAAGTTGCTGTAATGACAGTTATTTGTGCAGAAAAGTAATTTGTTTGATATGTTCTAAGGCAGAACCTTGCAATATATCAAACAAATTTGGCAGCGATCCCCCTTGACAATCACGAATATTTATTGTATCCAATTATATTATATGGTGATTCTCTCGAAAAAAAAATCACAGTCTATCACACAATCACATCAATCACAGTACAGACAATGAATGAACAACGCGCCCAAGCTTATGTTAATTTAATTGAACAGTTGCTCACTTGTGCTGATGGTGAGGAACCCAATATCTTGCAAGCTAATCAGGAATTGATTGATCCCGAATTTTTGCAGGAGATGGAAAACTATGCAACAGGGTTAGAACAACAAGGAAATAATAATCCT
Organism: Microcystis aeruginosa Ma_SC_T_19800800_S464; assembly: GCA_007095785.1. Classification (GTDB taxonomy): domain Bacteria; phylum Cyanobacteriota; class Cyanobacteriia; order Cyanobacteriales; family Microcystaceae; genus Microcystis; species Microcystis aeruginosa_E. The sequence continues at coordinate 20,178 of SFBL01000001.1, read as the reverse complement.
GCTGCTTGGTTACGGGATATAGCGCAACAGTTGGGGCAATATCTCAACCCTCAAGCGGGAACTATAGAGGAATATCAGGAGTTTTTATTTGAAGTATTACAAGCAGAATATGAGAGTAATGGCGATCCTACGCAGGTTTATCCTATCCTACAACGCCGTCAACATCTGTTAGATGATACCTTTGCCCAACTGTTGCAACAATGGGCGAGAAATAAGTTTTCTCAAGGGAAGGTAGAAGAAGTGGCAGGTATTGCTGGGGTGATTGGAAATTTATGTAATAAAATTCGAGATTTTCCCTTGGGAAGTCGGGCTAATAATCTGGACATCTCTATTATAGGTTATCATATCCTATTACAGGTATATACCCGTGATGCTTTTCCTGAAGCTTGGGCTGGGACACAAAATAATCTGGGGAATGCTTATCTATATCGTATCAGAGGAGAAAGGCCAGATAATATAGAGTTAGCTATTACGGCTTATGGCTTATAACCAGTCGCTAGAAGTCTATACCCGTGAAGCTTTTCCTGAAGATTGGGCAAGGACACAAAATAATCTAGGAAATGCTTATTGTAAGAGAATTAGAGGTGATATATTAGAAAGTTTACAAATGGCATTTACTTGTTATCAAAACGCCTTAACAATTTATACTCGTGAGAATTTTCCTCAAAAATGGAATGATATTCAAAATAATTTAGTCAAAATTTATTATGGTAATATTCAAACGCAAAATTTTGACAAAGATCAACAATTCCAACAAGCATACTTTGATTTAATCCAATCCTTATTAATCTGTCCTCAAGGAGAAGAAGATAGTATTCTGGAATCTCATGTGGAATTAATTGATATTCATTTAATTGAAATGATGAAAAATATAGCTAATTTATTGCAATTTTATGGTAGAGAATTTGAAAGTAATTGGTTACAGTTCACCTCAGACCAATTATTAAGTCAAGACCTAGTTAAACGTGCAGGTTTTAGTGATTTCGTATCAAAATCGGATGATGCTTTATCTTCAACTCATGTACCAGATTATTTGGATATTAGTGACCATGATTTCTTAATGGAAGTTTTACACAGAGTTAAGGAGAATCCAGATCCTCAGTATATTTATCCTCTGTTAGAAAGAAATATCTCAAGATTAAATTATAGATATTTAGGTCATCGCTTAGAAATTTGGGCTAATCATGAGTTTTTCAAAGTTGGTCAGACAGATGCCCAAGATATTGCTTTAGTCATTTTGAATTTTGGTGTTTTACTAAACCAGTTTGAGAAAGGAAATAAAGAAAGCAATCAAGAACTTGCTATTCTTGCTTATAAGATAGCAGAAAATATTTTTAAATTTGAGAACTGTCCTAAAAACTGGGCTGTTTTACAGTATAATCTTGGCAACTCTTATATTAAGAGGATAAAAGGCAATAAAGCAGAGAATTTAGAACAAGCTCTTATCTACTACCAACAAGCTTTAAAAGTCTATAATAATACTAGCTTTCCTAATGAATGGGCTTCGACACAGATTAACATTTCTAGTGTTTACAAAGAACGGTTTAAAGATGACCGAGCAGATAATATAGAAAAAAGTATTGAATGTTTGAATAACGCATTACAAATATTCAACCGAAACAATCATCCTTATGAGTGGGGAATAACTCAACTCAATTTGTCTGGGACATATTTAATTAGAATTAAAGGAGATTTTTACAAAAATTTGGATTATGCTCTTGTATGTTGTCAAAATGCTCTTGAAATCTTAACAATTGACCATTATCCCTATGAATATGCTGAAGCTCAATATAATTTAGGTAGCATTTATCAAAATAATATCAATAAGAGGCAGTCTAAAAATATTGAAAAAGCACGCAAAGCTTATGAAAGTGCTGCACAAATATTTACTTATGAAAACTATCCTTATCAATGGGCTGCAACTCAAGAAGGTTTAGCCTTAGTATATTTAGATAGAATACAAGGTGATAAACTAGACGATCTAAATCAAGCATTAGAGTATTCTTATCAAGCATTACGAATATATACGCCTAAAAATTTAGTTTATGAGTGGGCAAATATACAAGAAACACTTGGAGACATTTATTCTCAGTTGACTGACGATTTGGAGAATGTTGAGCGAGCGATAGTTGCTTATCAATATGCACTAAGAATTTTTACTCTTCAAGCATTTCCCCGCAAATGCTACCAAGTGAATACCAAGCTAGGGCATATTTATTTCTCAATAAATAACTGGAAATCTGCTACTGAAGCTTATAACTTAGCCATCAAAGCAGTAGAAAATATCCGACTCGAAGCCTTAAACCCCCAACGACAACAAGAAATCCTCTCAGATGCAATGGATGTTTATCATGGCATAGTTCAATCCTATCTCAACCTCAATCAACCAGATCGCGCCTTAGAATACGTTGAACGCAGCAAAACCCGCTATCTAGTCCAATTGCTAACCGATCGAGATATCTATCCTAAAGGTAATATCCCCCAAACTATTATTACCGAATTAGATCGCCTCCGTCGTGCCATTATTGGGGAAGAACAACGGTTAGCCATCCAAGAACAAACCCGTAATCGGGGAGTAATTTTAACCCCAGATCAACAAACGCAACCCATCTTAAATGACTATACTCACCTCAATCATTTAAAACAAGAATTAAAGCAATTTATTGACCGGGAAATAACTCCCATAGATCCTACTTTTAGCTTAACTCAAAAGGTTGAAAACATTAAATTAAGTGAGATTCAATCTTTAATTGATCAAGATACTGCTATTTTAGAATGGTATATTGCAGGGGATAGTATTATGGCGTTTATTGTTACTAATGAAGGTTTGATCCCCCCTAACCCCCCTTCAAAAGGGGGGGATTTTGATAGTGAGGTAAAAGGGGTTAAAGTTTGGCAATCTTCAGAAAGTGACTTACAAATATTTATCGAGACTATTGATAATTATCTCCAGCTTTACTACTCAGAAAATAGTAAACAAGAATGGATCAAAAAGCTCCCCAATTTTCTGCAAAGCTTTAGTGAAATCTTACATCTCACCGAAATTATTAACCTTATCCCCTCTACTTGTCAACGCCTAATTATCATTCCCCATCGCTTTTTACATATTCTGCCTATTCATGCTTTCCCTATCGGTGAAGATAAAGTCTTACAAAACAAATATACCGTTCAATATGCGCCTAGTTGCCAACTACTACAACGGATTCAACAACCCCAACAAAATCAATTAACTCCCCTTTTAGCCATCCAAAACCCTACCAAAGACCTAATTTTTACTGACCTAGAAGTTAATATCATTGCAACGCTTTTCCAGCCAAACCAAATTATCGCCAAAGATAACGCCACCCAAAATACCGTTACCACTCAACTCAAAAACTCAAATCATCATTGCCATCACTTCTCCTGTCATGGCAGTTTTAACCCCAATAAGCCTCTTGAATCTGCCCTAATCTTAGCCGAACAAGAACCCTTAACCCTGGGCAAAATTTTTGAATTAAACCTTAAAAAATCTCGTCTAGTTGTCCTCTCTGCTTGCGAAACAGGAATGATTGATATTCAATCTATTAGCGATGAATATATCGGCTTACCCAGTGGCTTCTTATTTGCAGGTAGCCAAAACGTAGTGAGTAGTTTATGGACAGTTAACGACCTCTCTACCGCTTTTTTAATGATTAAATTCTATCAAATTTTGTTAGATTCAAATCAACAAGTATCTATGGCTATTGCTCTCAAAACTGCTCAAAATTGGCTAAGAACTTTAAATCGTGAAAAATTTACATCTGAGAGCAACAAAATTATCAGTAAATTGGACAATAAAAAGCCCAGAATGGCCGAAAGCTATAAAAAAATAGCAGGGCAGTTACTATTACACAATACAGAAGAATATCCATTCCAAAACCCCTACTACTGGGCCGCTTTTATCGCATCTGGACATTAAAACTATCAGTTAGATTGACACCAAATTTTAACCCCTTTCTTAGTCAAATAAATTACAACGGGTGTGGCAACGGCTTGAGGAATTTGACCACTAACTGTTAACGTCGCAACGCCTGCGGTTAATAAACCACTCATCAAATCATCCATAAAATCATCATCACAGATTACCGAACGACATTTCTGAGCTAATTTATCGAGAATATTAACATCTTTGTCTTCGCCTTTTCGACTTGAAATCTCTATTCCAGCTTCCGCCGCCAGTAAATTAGCCGACTCAATCAAATCTCCATCAGATTCATTTATTAAATCTAAAGCATCTAAAGCTTCAGGATAATCCTTAAATAGCTCCTGATAACTTTGAATTTCTTCCGGTGTTAAACGAGTTGCGTCTGACATAATACCATCCTTAAAGCTAAAACCAATTCTTTTCTATTATCTCACTTTATTAGCTCCTAATCCCACCAAAGCAAAAAAGCAGTTAAGGATGCCGTGAGGAAAATCCCTCGCTTTAGCTTGTCCGCGACTTTATAATCGTCTCGTCGCTAACGGTTTTGACTTTACCGATGGCAAGTTAATCCAGTCAAGATTAGCTTAGAAGACTAGGAAGAAGCGAATTTTTGGGGGTGATAATTTACTTTTGTCAAAAATCATTACATATTCGCAATAAAATACACTTTTTTGAGTAAATTAATGTACCATACTTAGACAAGGCGATAAATTATTTTGTCCGCCGAGATTTTTAATCATTATAAGATTGTTTCCCTAATCGCCAAATTAACAATTACATACCGAAAAACAATGACAGCAGAATTTAAGTTTATTCCCCTGCAATTTAACTGGGTTGCTATCAATCCTAAACCGATTGGGGTTGTCTATTTTATCGGTGGTGCTTTCTTCGGCACTTTTCCCAATCTGTTCTATCGTTATCTACTCAAACAAGTCTTTGAACGAGGCTATACTATTATTGCTATTCCCTATCGGTTTACTTTTCGTCATTGGAATGTTTCCATAGAAATGGTCAAAGATTTGATTGGATTGAGAAAGGTTATTTATGAAGAAGCTAAGTTTTTAGGCTATGAAGATAATCTTAGTTTGTACTTAGAGGATCCCACTGCTGGTAATCCTAATTATTTTTGGATGGGCCATAGTTTAGGGTGTAAATATATCTCCCTTTTAGAGGTTTTAAGTGATGTGGAAAACACAGAACTAGAACAGGTTTTGAGTGGTTGTGTCGGGAAAAATCAAGCCGAAGATATCCAAAAATCGCTGAATAATACCGATATTCATACCGTATCTCTGAAAAATCAACCCTCGCTTTTACTGGCTCCTGTAATTGCTGGCATAGATAGTGCAATTCCCATAGCTCCCTTAGCTAAATTAGTGCAGAGTTTGGGTTTAGATGTACAGCCAAACGTGCAGGAAACCCGTTGTTTAATTAGCAATAGTAATCTATTTCGACTCTTGGAAATTATCGCCTTTGCTAAGGACCTACAGGCTAAAGATACAGTAGCCTGGTTTATTAAAGAACTAAGTCAACAACTCTTAAAACCATTAGTTCCCTTAGCCAATCGCACCCATCTAGCACCCCTTGGCTGGCGCAATGGCGACCAAGAATTAGCCGATAATGTGATTAAATCAATTCAGGAATTACGCACTCAACTCATCTCCTGTTATCCCCAAAGTCAGGAAAAAGAGGAACTCTTAATGAAAATGATTTCTGAACATTAATCAATTGAGGATAGGGAGAGGTTGCTAACGGTCAATATTGCCACCTGAATCGCTTTTTCGATGGCTTGTTGTTTGCTTTCTAAACTAATCCCTTCCTCTTTGCTTCTTTCGGCAATCACAGCACAAATACAGGCGGCAGTAAATCCATAAACCCCTGCCATTTTCAATAAAGTTCCCGCTTCCATTTCATAATTGAGAATATTTAAACGTCGATATTCTTCCGTAATTCCCTCTAAATGACGCTGAAGATAAGGGTTAGCGGAAGACAGGATTCTTTCCTGTCCTTCATAAAAACTATCCACAGAAGCGGTAATACCTAAATGATAATTTACTCCCAAAAATTGAGCCGATTTGACTAGAGCAACTGTCAAAAAAGGATCCGCCACTGCGGGATATTCCGGAGGAGCAATATCATTAGCAGCACCTTGCCTACATAAAGCCGCTTGGGAGATAATAATATCACCAATTTTTATTCTATTTTGAATTGCGCCACAAGTACCAATACGAATAATAGTTTTAATTCCCACCTGTATTAATTCATTAACCACAATACTCAAAGATGGCGCACCCATGCCACTGGTAGCCAGAAGAATTGGGGTAGAATTATCTAGATAGCCAAGATAACTATTTAATCCGCGATAATCCGATAGTAAACGTGCATTTTGTAAATAAGTTTCGGCAATATAGCGCGAGCGTTCTGGTTCCCCCGATAATAGGGTGATAGTCGGTTTTACTGTACCTAAATCCTCACTGCTAAAGTTGAGATGATAGGGTTTTTGGTGAGAAAAGTTATTGGACATTGAAGTGAACTAAATACTGAAAAAAGGTAAGGAAAATCAATTCCTTACCTGATGATTGTAGCCTTTTGAAAACAAATTTACACTTTTGCTGACTCTTTAACTAACTTATCCCAACCCAATTCCTTGAGGTTATTGTTGCGACGCAGGGGACGAGTAGCTAACTCTAAAATATCTCGCGCATTGGTAAAACCATGAATTTGAGCAAAAGTAAATTCTACCGACCATTTAGTGTTAATTCCCCGCGCTTCTAAGGGATTTGCATGGGCCATTCCTGTAATCACTAAATCGGGTTTTAACTCGTAAATGCGCTGAATCTGATTGTAGTTATCAGGTTTTTCGATAATTTTCGGGATGGGAACACCCATATCATTACAGGTTTTTTCTAGTAATGCTAATTCGGCCGCTTGGTAGCGTTTATCCATGTAAGGAATACCGATTTCATCACAAGTCATACCGCAACGAATTAGGAAACGTGCCAGAGAAATTTCTAGTAAATTATCCCCCATAAAGAAGACTGATTTACCGCGCACAAGTTGCAGATAATCCTCTAAACTTTCCCAAATTTTTGCCTCTCTTTCCTCTAATCCCTGCGGTTCTACTCCCAAAACCGAACAGATTTTTTCTATCCAAGCGCGGGTTCCATCCGGACCGATGGGAAAGGGTGCGCCAATTAATTTACACTTACGACGACGCATTAAAGTGGTGGCAGTTCTTGATAGAAAAGGATTGACACCAGCGACATAATAACCTTCTTCAATTACTGGTAATTCAGTAAAACGTTTGGCCGGCAACCAACCATCTATTTTAACTCCTTGTTTTTTTAATTCTAGGGTTAAATTAGTCACAATTGGGTCAGGAACAGAACCAAATAAAACTAAAGGAGGATGGTCTTTATATTCCGATTCTTCCTGTTTAATTTCTTCTTTTTTCCGTCCAAAAGTTAAGAGTTTCTGGATAGCATTCCGTTCTTCTTTGTCGTTTTCATGCTTAACTTTTTCGGGACATTTATGCACCATAGAAGCGAGGACGGTATCTTCCCCTTGGGTAAAGGCATAATCTAAACCATTAGCGCGCGCTGTCACGATAGGAATACCGATTTCTGACTCTAGTTTCGGTGCTAATCCTTCCAAGTCCATTTTGATGATTTCGGTGGTACAAGTACCGATAAAAACGATAACACTGGGGTTTCTATCTCGTTTAATTTGTAAGCAAAGGCGTTTTAGTTCTTCGTAGTCTTTTAGTTGAGCGGAAATATCCCCTTCTTCTAATTCAGCCATGGCATAACGTGGTTCGGCAAAAATCATCACCCCCATAGCATTTTGCAGGAAGTAACCACAGGTTTTTGTGCCGATAACAAGGAAGAAACTATCTTCGATTTTTTGGTATAACCAAGCAACACAGCTAATCGGACAAAAGGTGTGATAGTTGCCAGTTTCACAATCAAATTGTAAAGCGCTCGGTTCTTGAGTGGCGGTCATGTTTTTGGTGTCTCCTTTAACTTGGTTTATTTAGGTTTTCTCGTTGTAACTCTTGGCGGATTTTTTGCAGTACAGGATCCTCAGTAGGATATAAAGAATTACTTAATTCTCTTTCTTTCTTTTCTAGTTGTTTCTTCTCAGGATCAAAATTTAATCCTAAAACTTCTAGCAGTTTGTTCCCATCGGAATTAAGCTGACAAAAGGGATACATCCACACTGATAATTGAGATTCTAAAACGGTCATTGCACCTATAATGATGTCAGCACTAGGACGTTTACCACCGTCGGGAGTTTTTCGCCACGAATCTTTAGAATCCATTAAAGACTTAATCCACGGTTGATTGTTTTGGTAGTAATCTAACCATTTATCTGGTAAGATTTTTAGCAATTCCTCAAAAATAATTACTTTGTTTTTTTCGACTGATAATTGTTTTTCTCGGAATCCGTTGAGATATTCAGTGTGCGAATTAGAAATCAGTAATTCTTTTTCCGATTTTTCCAACTCCTTTTTTTCAGAATCAAAATTTAGTCCTAAGACTTCTACCAGTTTGTCCCCATCGGAACTAAGTTGACAAAAGGGATACATCCACACTGATAACTTAGGTTCTAAAGCTGTTGCTGCCGCTATAATTATGTCAGCACTGGGACGTTTACCACCGTCGGGAGTTTTACGCCACCAATTTCTGGAATCCATTAAACACTTAATCCAAGCTTGATTGTTTTGGTAGTAATCTAACCATTGCTGCGGTAAGGTTGCTTTTAATTCCTCAAAGTTGCTCATTTTGTCCCCTTGACTAAATAATAATGTTTTCCCTATTAGAATTCCCAATAAGAGGAAAAAATGATCATTATCAAGTCCTCGATAAAATTCGTAGGCAGGGTGGGTTAGGCGACGATAAGTTAGGCTATTAACTAATAAGTTAATTATGCGCCGTAACCCACCCAGAAAAAGAGTTTATTGGTGGTTATTGATGGGTTACGCTGTCCCTAACCCACCCTACAAAATAATCTAAACCATCATTAGATCTAATTCCGCCTCGGCGTTAACTTTGGGTTTATCAGCATTAAGATAGAAATCCGATAATAAAGTGAATAACTCCCGGTCGGCAGATTCTTTGGGAATAACTCCTTCTGGTTTGGCTAAAATCTGATCGGCAATGTTGAGATAATAGTCACAAACGTAACTTAACATCGGATCCTTGTCAGCCATTTCAAAGAGAGTTTGACCTTTAACTCTGGACACACGAATATCTTCAATTAAGGGTAAAACTTCTAACACTGGCATGGGAACATGATCCACATATTTATTAATTAAATCGCGTTTTGAGGTGCGATTACCAATTAATCCGGCTAGTCGCAGGGGGTGGGTGCGAGCTTTTTCCCGGACGGAAGCGGCGATGCGATTGGCGGCAAAAAGAGCATCAAAGCCGTTATCTGTGACAATTATGCAGTAATCGGCGTAATTTAAGGGTGCGGCAAATCCTCCACAGACCACATCCCCCAAAACATCGAACAAAATCACGTCAAATTCATCAAAAGCGTTCAATTCTTTTAATAATTTCACCGTTTCCCCGACGACGTAACCGCCACAACCGGCGCCGGCAGGGGGGCCACCCGCTTCCACACATTTGACACCACCGTAACCGTCATAGATAACGTCTTCGGGCCAGATGTCTTCGTAGTGAAAATCTTTTTCTTGCAGGGTATCGATGATTGTGGGAATAAGAAAGCCTGTGAGGGTGAAAGTGCTATCATGTTTGGGGTCACAGCCTATTTGTAGGACTTTTTTGCCTCTTTTGGCTAAAGCGGCCGAAATATTACAGCTTGTTGTCGATTTACCGATGCCACCTTTTCCGTAGACCGCGAGTGTTAAAGGCATGGAAGTTCTCCTAAATGTGCGCTTGAATGGTGAGTTTGTTTATCAGTGCTTTGATCGCCATTATTGACCATCTCCCAACCCCTTGGAAAGAGGATCAATTTTTATCTGCTATAGCTAGAGTGAGATTAAAAGCTTAAAAATTAGATTGATAATTTTTTAAAGCTTATAGAGTTTTTTAAAGTCATAAAAACTTATAAAAACAGCTTTGTTTATATATTTTATTTAAATACAAACAATAAACAAAAAACGTCAAAGCTTTACAAAAACTCGATAAACAGGGTTTTACCGTGGCAAACCAGCACAAAAAAGGTCAAGATAGAGCCAGTCTAGAGACCGATGTCAGATTTTCGTGAATAATCATTACAATTTTCCCTGGCAGGTTAAATAAATCGATCCTCAGAAGGATGCCGAAAGGCTGTAGTAGAATTGGGGGAAAGTACCTGTAGGGTTTCCTATGCGAGTTAAGCAAAAAACGCTGACTACACTCTTATTAGAGAATAAGGCTCCTAAATACCGTCCTTTTCTCGGTTTTTTTCTGGCTGGGTTTCCCTTGCTGTTTTTAGCCTATGTGGTTTATTTCCAGCGCGCTTATCTCGACTGCATTAGGTTAGGCACAAAAAGGATAGATTGTCAATATGTCCAAGAGTATAATTTTCCTGTTTCTAGTCGGGAAAATTTTTCTTTAACTCACATTAAAGCCACGGCTGTCTATCAAGAAGTTTTTATCAGTGTTGAGCGGAAAAAAACCGTTAATAACACGGTTTTATTGGTCGGAAAAAATAACCATCTCTACATCGAGAATTTTTGGGATGTCCAGTCAGCTAGTGATTTTAAAACTAGATTTGAGATTTTTGTGAATAGATATCAAACTCAGGAAATTATTGCCAAAAGTCCCCTAGATACCTTGTCAGCACTGCTAGAACACCACCATAATTATCGCTATTATCTCTGGGGTATGTTATGCTTATTGTTAGGTCTATTGTTACTTTATGATGCCAGCTATTGGGAGAGTTATGTCTTTAATCAGGGCAACGCTACCCTAACCCGTAGGCGACAACATTTAATTTTTAGAAGTGAAAGTGATTATCTTCTAGAGGTAGTTGTTGAGGCAAAGGTAGAAGATTATAATGGCTTTTTGGGGTCTAATTACAGACGGATTATTTTAACCCTATCGAACGGAGAAAAAATTATTCTCAATAGCCGTTTACTGGAATCTATCAGTAACGGAAAAAGGGAAGAAAAAATCCTAGCAATGATTGCCGAAAAGTTAAACTTAACTCAAGAGGAAGTGTTAATCTAAGTAAATGCGCTCAAATTCTAGTTATTTAAAGTCTCTTTTTCTGGGTTTCCTATTAGTGACCGTGTTAGTTTATATATTGCGTGGCATGGGAATATTATCCTTTTTACCAGGAGGATTAATTTTGTTATTAATTCTGTCCTCCGTGGTGACGGGGATCCTCTACGGAATCGATAAAACCCGCCGTTTTTAGTAAAATATTGGCTCTTCCTTCCAGACAGAAACCAGAAGGCTGCATCTCATTTTTGTAAATCTACTAAGTTGGGATTTTTAAGGGTAAACTCTCTGCTAAAGTCGGGCGGTACTTTCGATTTTATCACTCAATCCAAGCTTTTGGGGGGTTCTACCCCCCAAACCCCCCGTTGGGGACGCAAGCGCCGTCCCCAAACCCCGAAGCGCATTAGTTTTTCGGTGGGATGCTTACAGACGGCTGCTGATATATCTGTAATAATTTAAAAGTCACTGATAATTGCTGATTGTTGGTATTTCTGCAAATGTGAGATACACCCAACGAGAAGAATCCAACGGTTCTAACGTCAATGTCAAGATTGCGGTAGTTAGTTTCTGAGCAATCCCACTGATAAAAATATCGGCTGCATCTCCTATTTTTGCTATGAGATGCAGCCATTGCCAAAGGCTAACACCTAGGCCAATTAACCGGGGACTAAAGAAGATTTGAGCGCAAAAATTTTCTCGATTACCTCTTCTACCACCTTATCGGGAGTGGAAGCGCCGGAAGTCACTCCGACGATAATTTTTCCCTCATTTAACCAGTTATCGGTGATGATTAAATCGCCACCTAAAGGTTTATGTTCGATGCGATTACCGGGGAGAATGCGCTCGGCACTATCGATATGATAGGAGGGAATGGCACGCTCGATCGCTATTTCCTGTAGGTGAGTGGTATTAGAGGAATTATAACCGCCAATTACCACCATTAAAGAAAGCGGTTCTTTCACCAGTTCAAACATGGCATCTTGACGCTCTTGAGTGGCATCACAGATGGTATTAAAACTCATGAAATGATCTTTAAAATCGATCGGTCCGTACTTTCTCAACATAGTATGCTCAAAGAGTTTGCCAATTTCCTCCGTTTCACTTTTCAGCATCGTGGTTTGATTGGCAATACCGATATAATCTAGATCGCGATCGGGATCGAACCCCTGGGAATGGGCATTTTTAAACTTCTCTAAAAACTCGTTTTTATCGCCACCGTGGAGAATATAATTAGCGACATAATTAGCTTGAGCCAAATTTAAAACAATTAGATAAGTGCCAGCAAAAGAGCTAGTGGCGATCGTTTCTTCGTGATTATATTTCCCGTGAATAATCGAAGTATGGGCGCTTTTTTTGTGCTTTTCCACGGAATTCCACACCTTAGAAACCCAGGGACAAGTGGTGTCCACAATCATGCAACCCTTATCGTTAAGTATTTGCATTTCCGAGACACTAGCCCCAAAAGCGGGTAAAATCACCACATCCCCCGATTCCACCACAGTAAAGTCTTTTTGGCCATTTTCCACGGGAATAAAACCCACGGCCATGGAGCGCAGACGCTGATTAACCGAGGGATTGTGAATAATTTCGTTAGTAATCCAGAGACGTTCCTGGGGAAAATGTTGACGAGTTTCGTAGGCCATAGCAACAGCGCGTTCTACCCCCCAACAAAAACCAAAAGCTTGAGCGAGATAGATCGTCACGTCACCCCGTTCTAAACGATAATTGTTTTCACGAATTTTTTGGATCAGGTCGCTTTGATACTCATTGGTCATCGCATCCATTACTTCCTCTTTGTGACCGAATCCCTTGCGGTTATAGTTATCCGATTGCTGTAGGGTGCGTTTAAAGGATTTTGTATCCATGATTCTCTGATAGGGGTATTGGTGGCGCTAAATTGGGCGAGACAGTAGCTTGCCATATATTTAAAATACCTTATCTAGTCAGCCCAGGGAGTCTTTAGAGACGAGAGAGAAATTCCTCGTCGATATCGTAACCAAACTGTTGAGCGAAAAATTTTAAGCGAGATAAAGCAGGAATTTGCTGACTTTTCAGCCAATCAGACAAAATAAAGAGTTTTTGCATCACAAAAATCTCTAAAGCTTCGGGGTTATATTGAATTCCTTCCCCGCGATGGAATTGATGCGGGACTAACATAGCAGCATAACGAGCGATTTCTCCCTGTTTTGGGTCAAGAATAAAGATTAACCAAGGATAAACGGCATCTAAACGCAGAAACCACAGCCTGACTTCCGGTATCTCCGATAATTCTCGCATATCACCCTCAGCGCGAGGATAATCTATCTCTAATTGTAGAGCTTGTTCCAGTTCGGCGATCGCTGATCGGGACTGATAATCTTGAATAATAGTCTCTAAAGATGAGAGATCGAGATTTTGAATCTGATTGGGGTTAAGAGCGATTTTGACAGTCATAGGCGCAAATAAAAGGTTATATCGGGCGAAATTACCGTTTTTTATCCCTAGATCGACAATGATCTATCTCAGAAAATACTCTCGATCAGGACAAAAAACTAAGTATGACTATTCTCTCACTCCGGAGCGGCAAGGGAAACCGGACTAAAATCGCCAAGGTTGGATTTCTCCCACAATTTAATCTCCCTTGCACACCAGGGTTTTTTAGACTGATAGATCAACATGGTTAGGCGTTAACACCTGAGTTATAATTAGAACGAAAATTAACTAAGGCAGTTGTTCTCAAATGAAATTAAAGGAAAGGTATATCACCGATGAGCAGGGTAATCGAATAGGTGTTCTTTTAGATATAGAAGAATATCAGAAACTGCTGGAAGAATCAGAAGAGTTAGATGCCATTAGAGCCTATGATTTGGCTGTCTCAGGCGGGGATGATGAAATTCCTTTTGAAGTAGCGATCGCTGAAATTGAAAATAGTCAGCAATGAGTTACAATATTACTATTAAAAAACGTGCTTCTAAGGCTTTAGCAAATCTCCCAAAGGATGATTATCAAAAAGTTCGAGATGGCATTAGAGAATTAGCTGAAAATCCAAGACCATCAGGAGGTCTAAAACTGACAGGAAGAGAAGGTTGGCGGGTTCGGATTGGAGTTTATCGAATTATTTATGGGATCGATGATTCAGAAAAGAAGGTGATTGTTCTTGATATTGGGCATCGAAAGGATATTTACCGCTAAATACAAGCAATCATCCCTCACCATATCAGAGCAAAAGCGATCGCCTTTGATGTTTTAATAGGTTTGAGGTTGAAAATTATCGGGAATATCTAATTCAAATACTTGGTCATGAATCCGAGCCACATAAAACCCTTCTTGCAGAATTTTTTCCCGTAATTCGTTGGATAAGTCAACCGCTGCTAGTATGCCATAGAGTTTTTTATCTTTGTGTTCAGAGAAAAAGCTGCGAAACCGTTGCAAAATACTTTTTAATTGAGTAATATCTTCCTGTCTGGCATGACTTTTAACCTCGACGATATAGGCAGTATTTAGCTCACCATTGGTATAGGCAAGGACATCAATTTCTAGGTGTTGTCCATCTTTACTGACTCGGACACTGGGACTGATAACTTCCATACCAAAGCGTTGTCTGAGAATCTTTTCCATTGAGGGAAGGGCAAGTCCTTCGGTAAAGCTGCCGAATTTTGCACCAAGTCCCCCAATTTGCTGACCTAATTCTTTGAGTTGTTTGTCAGTTTTCTTCTGTTGTCGGTCAGTTTCCTTCTGTTGTTGACTAACTTCCTTCAGTTGTTTGTCAGTTTCTTTTTGAGCAGCAGTTAATTCGGCTTGAGCAGTGGCTAATTCGGCTAAGATTCGCCATACGTCTTCTGATGTAGTTGCCATAGATCAATTTTTTCCTCTGATTTGGTTTATTACTATTTTACTGAATTTCGCCGATTAATTAATAATTAATCATTGTTAATTAATGGGACAAGAATCACCGCCACCAGCGACTAACATCCCTAATCCCTTGATACACTTCTCTTAAAGCGACCTCTTCCCCAAAATGAAGGATTAAAGGGACTAAGTTGGGAATAGTTTCGAGGAAATTAGGATGAGAAGATCAGGCGATCGCAGTCTATGATCTTTTGAGTAATTTGTCATATTCATCATGTGATCCAATCCAAAACCAAACAATTGTGTCGGGTTTTTTCAAGACTCCTACAGCACGCCAACCAATTCCTACTCTGACTGAATATACTGCTTCTTTAGTGTTAAGCTTCTTAAACTCTAAACTTGGATGTGTCGGGTTTTGTTTCCAAAGTTTATAGTTTTTTCGTGCGGTTTGTTGAACTATTTCAGGCAACTTAGCAAAACATTTCACGAAGTCATCTGTTAATTCTGACTTAATAATTCATCAAAACCCATAACCTTAGTTTTTCCTTCTGATGACTCATTCAATGCTTGACGCACTAATTCGTCTAAAATTGAATTTTGCGGTCGGGATAAAGTTTGTTGCCATTGAAACTCATTTTCAATATCTTCAATTAACTGTTTAGCCAGTTCATCTTGGATATTTTCTGGTAAGTTTTGCGCTTTTTTAAAGGCTTCTGTTAATAAATTGGTCATCACTCAGACACGATTAAGTATTGTTCTTGGATTTACTCAATATTATAACCTGACCAATGACGAATTCTTAATTCTCCCCACACCCCCCACACTCATCACCGCCACCAGCGACTCACCTCCCTAATCCCTTGATACACTTCTCTTAAAGCGACCTCCCCCCCAAAATGAAGGATTAAAGGCACTAAGTTGGGAATAGTTTCGAGGAAATGATGACGAGTGAGAGTACCCAAAGCATGAAGGGTATTTTCCCAGAAAGATAAGTCAACATTAGCAGGGGTTAATCGGGCGGTTAATGCTTTTAATACCTCTGTACGGAAGTATTCTGTCCCAATCGTTCTGGCAGCTTCTAAGGCTTCCGGTAACACTTCCGTTGACATACTCCGCGCCGTGAACGGACGTGGATTCTTCTATCATCACTGATTAGAATTTCTGGCTCAACGAGTTCGCTTAAATCAGACCCCTTGCGGTATCTAACCCAGAGGCGAGTCTCTCCTCAGACTTTCGCGACCTTACAGAAGCCTGTTCTCGTATGCCCTACGATACAGTTCAAAACCTCTAAAATAATTGGTTTCTCTGGTACTTGATGCTTAGAGCTTTTACCCATAAAAGCAATCCTTTATGGAACCCTATAACTCTAGTTTTCAAGGTGCGCCTATCGATTAGATAGCTAGGTTTTTAGAGCGGTTGAATACCTTATCCGCTATGGTCTAGGATTATACATCATAAGAGGAATTATTTCCACCACCGACGAACATCCTTAATACTTTGATACACTTCTCTTAAAGCAACCTCCCCCCCAAAATGAAGGATTAAAGGGACTAAAGTGATTAATCTAAAGCATTAGTTGGTTTTTCTGCTTCTCCAAACAAAACGAAAGCAGACCATAAGCCAAGATTTTCATGTTTTTTCATAGTGTTTAACATTGCTTGCCGTAATGCTTTGGCTTTGTCTGGATCATTTTGAAGATTTTTATGAAAATTGATCATTAACTCGTCAGATGGTGAGTCAGGAATTTGCCACAAAGAGACTACAATACTAGGCACTCCTTTTCTCATAAATCCATTAATAAAACTAGAATAACGATAATCATCCAATCCAGCTAAACCCGTTTCACAAGCAGTTAAAACGACCAATTTTGCGTTAAAAGTAGTTTTAGGATTAAAAATTGAAGAGGAATCCAAAAACCCATCTTCTAAATTATAGAAGTTGCAATCACTGGGAGAATTTCCTACACAGGAAGGACGGGAAAGAGTTAAGGCTAATACCGAATTCCCCATAGAAGTATAAAATCCATGAGTGGCAAGATGAATAATATCGGCATTCTGCATTTTTTTAAGGACAACTTCTCCTGTCGCATCTTTTCCAATTAACGGTTCTGTTTGATAAATCTTGGCAATTTCCCTAGCTTCATTTTCTGTTCCTTTTAACTGCCCAAGTTTTTGAGGTTTAATATTACGAATTTCACTATATTCTTCACCACTTTCATCAATGGCAGGTAATTTAATAGTCAGCATGATAGGATTGCCTACGATAAGAGCATCTTGCTGACTATTTGATACTTTTGAATAAGCCTCATTATGAAGCATTTTTAAAATTTTAATTGAAGGCGCATAATAGATAGTATGTTTTTCGATCAAGTATTTCCCTTGAGTATCTCTTAACGCAGCAAAGGGAATTTTCAATAATTGACTATCTGGAATAAATACCACATAATCATCAGGATTTGTTGGCAATATATCTGCCATTGGTTCAATCAATACTTGATTTAATTTTTGTAAACATTCAATAGATTTTTGACAATACTGATTTGACAAAAAAGTAATAATTTGGGGTATATCTGTTCTTCTATTTTCTTGATTAATTAGTCCATAATTGACTTTAATTAAATCTTTTATAGAGGGAATGTTGTCAATTTGAGATTGACCAAATTGTGATTGTTCTTGGTTCTGACAGCCAACAGTATTTAAAACTAAAATTACTCCCAAAAAAAGAATCGCTAATTTTTGATTTTGAGATTTGGCAAAAATCAGTAACCCCAATATTGTAACTATAAAATTAAAAATGAATAAATTGAGAAAATTCCACTCAATAGATAAAACTGACGATAGGTTATCTTGGTTAAATTCTATTTTCGCTGTCTTGTTAGATAAATTTACCTGGCGAAAATAAACATTGCTATCAGGAGTAACTACCCAAATTAAAAGTTTATCATCTTCATGTAATGAGTATTCGACAATGGTTGTATTTTTGAATTTTGCTATCTTTTTAAAGTCATCAATAGTCATTCTGGGTTCGTTTTTTAACTGTTCTTGTCTTTGTTCTTCTGAAAGAGCGGCATCACCCCAATTACGGAGTAGATTGAGAGAACGTCCCAAATCAGATATTTCTAATGCTTTTTCATATTTCTTTTGCTTGATTAAAACATTTTCATAATCCTAAGACGAGATAAAGACTCAATAAGAAGAGTATCAAATGCCTGAGTAAATTTATCTTCTGCCTCATCTAATTTAGCAAGTCCAGCCAGTATTACTCCTTCTTGAGCAAGTAATGAAGAACCATAAGAACGTTCCTGATCAAATCCTTTTAAAAGATACTCTCCATAATTTTTATTCATATAGTTGAAGTCATCTAAAGCAGCTCTGTAATCACCAGTTGAATCAGTATAGCCTGCCAACATCAAATTTAATTCATTGATCAACATCACCAAACTACTTATACTAGAGATTGCCTTTCTACAATTGACATAATAGCCCAACCCGATCGCTAAGGGAAGCGCGGGTTGGGAAAAGACATCGACCTAATATTATCTCAAGACTAAAATGACAAATTGAATTAGTATCGAGCTATTTTGTCAATACAAGGTGTCAAGATCAAACTAAGGAGCTAAACGTCGCCTTTGCCAGCTGCCATCTTCTTGACGATAATAACAGAGACGATCATGGAGACGACTGGGGCGACCTTGCCAGAACTCGATTAAACTAGGAATTAGGCGAAAACCGCCCCAATGAGGAGGACGGGGAACTTCACGACCAGCATATTCTTCTTTTAGTTCTGCTAGGCGTTTTTCGAGGATATCTCGCCCAGAAATCACTTCACTTTGATTGGAGGCCCAGGCCCCTAAACGAGATTCCCAGGGACGGACAAAAAAGTAATTATCCGATTCCTCCTCGCTGATTTTTTCTACAGTTCCCTCGATCCTAATTTGCCGTTGCAATTCTCCCCACCAAAACACTAGGGCAGCATTGGGATTGGCGATTAATTCCTGTCCTTTGGCGCTTTGGTAGTTGGTAAAGAGAACAAAACCGCGAGGATCGAAGTCTTTTAACAGTACCATGCGGGCCCGGGGTTTACCCTGCGGGGAAATAGTGGCTAAAGTCATAGCGTTGGGTTCCAATCTTCCCGAAGATACCGCCCGTTCTAGCCATTGTTTAAATACAATGAAAGGATCGGCAGATGTTTCGGACTCTAGCAATTCTTCAAGATTGTAGTCCAAACGCAGGTCAGCGATCGATATGTCCATGGTTTTGCTTGCTAAATTCTATCCTTTGAGATCCTACAAGATTCTAGAATCATGACTATCACCTCAGCTAGTGACGCGATCGAATCTCTGCTAGAAATGGCCGAACAGGGAGAAATTGACCCCTGGGATGTGCAGGTTATCGATGTGATCGATCGCTTTTTGGCGGAATTGGGGTTATTAAATGATCTAGATTTAGCCATGGCTCAGGCTAATTTACCCCAATCGGGACAGGCTTTTTTATGGGCTTCTATGTTAGTTTTATTTAAGGCTGATACCCTAGAAAGATTGTCTTTAGACCAGCAAGAAGAAAGTCTGATTGATGAGGAAATTAGCGAGTTAGAACGGGAATTAAGAACTTTACCCCGTTATCTAGAAAATCATATTCGCCGTCGTACTGCCGCCCCACCACCGCGAAAAAGACGGGTAACTTTACAGGAGTTAATCACTCAATTACAACAGATTGCCCTAGAGATTGAAGCTTTACCGAAACTGCCTGTAGTTGTCCCGAAAACCCGGCCCCAATCCCGACGGGAAGCGGTACAAATTATCACGGAATTGGCCCACCAAGAAAACCTGACGGAATTGGCAGCGGAACTGGACTTTTTTTTGCAGAGAAAGTTTTTTCAATTAGAGAAAAATGAGATAGAGTTTGAGTATTTATTGGATTTATGGCAAGCGGAAAAACCCTCTAGTCACTCGGCAACACAGGAAAAAGTGGCAATTTTTTGGGCTTTACTTTTACTCGCTTCTCAATCAAAAGTGGAGTTAAAACAAGAGGATTTTTATCAGGATTTAACTATTTCTTTAATTAGGGTTTGCTGAAAAAGTTTTTCGTGGGGGCGGGGTGTGGGGTTTTACCGATTATGGCTCTTCGTTACCCTTTATGCTAAATTAACAGACAAGATGCCAAGACAACATACTTCTAACCCAAAAATTCCGAAAGTTTCTAAAGCCATAGGCTCTCCGTTTTATTAGTTTAAGTT